>JAFZJT010000145.1 GCA_017553815.1 Clostridia bacterium | reverse complement strand
AGCCAAATCGCTCGATAAGGTGAGGCCGGGCGGCATTGTGGCTTTCGTAACAAACTCAGGTACGCTTGATAAAAAGAACCCTGCGGCGAGGCAATACATCGCAAAACGCGCAGAACTCATAGGTGCAATAAGACTCCCGAACAATGCGTTTCAGAAGAATGCGGGAACAAGTGTTGTAACTGACATCCTTATCCTTCAAAAACGCGACCGTCCGATAGAGATCGAGCCCGATTGGGTGCATATCGGGCAGACGGATGAGGGCTACAGTATAAACCAATACTTTGTCGATAATCCGCAGATGATACTCGGAACGCTTACCACCGAATCAACGCAATACGGCAGGCAGGAAACCACCGTTGCGCCGATAGAGGATGAAGAACTATCCGAACAGCTTCGCTTTGCGCTCACGAACATCCATGCGGATATAGCTATTTCAGATGAAGAAATCGATGTCGAGGAGGATGAAACTGAAACCATCCCCGCCGATCCATCGGTGCGAAACTACAGCTTCACTCTTTTTGAGGGCGATGTTTATTTCCGAGAGGATTCCGTTATGCGCAAGGTCGATGCTCCCGCGACGGCACTCAGCCGCATTAAGGGCATGATCGAGCTTCGGGATTCCGTGAGGAAGGTTATCGGATATCAGCTTGAGGGTTGGTCGGATGAAGTCGTTCGGGATGAGCAGAAAACGCTCAACGCTCTGTACGACAGCTTCACAAAAAAATATGGGCTTATCTCCTCCCGCGCAAACAAGAACGCCTTTTCGGGGGATTCCTCATACAGTCTTCTTTCCTCCCTTGAGATACTCGGAGAGGATGGCGAGCTTATTCGAAAAGCGGATATTTTCAGTAAGCGCACGATAAGGCAGAAACAGGAAAAGACGCACGTTGACAGCGCAACGGAAGCGCTTGCGGTTTCACTCAATGAGCGCGCGAAGGTCGATCTTCCATATATGGCGCAGCTAACGGGAAAAGCCGAGGACACGATTGAAGAAGAGCTTGGCGGCATAGTGTTCCGCGATTTTTCATCCTTCAACTCTGCCCATATCGTCAGCGAGAACTATCAAAGAAACCGCTATCCGCTTGTAACCGCGGATGAATTTCTTTCGGGAAACGTTCGGCAGAAACTCAGCAAGGCGAATGAACTCTTTGAGCTTCTTTCAAAGCGGAATGAGGAAACGGGCGCATTAGATAAGGACATTGAACAGATAGTCGCTCATATCGCCGCGCTCACCAAGGTTCAGCCGCAACAGCTCACGGCATCTGAGATAGACGTTCGTCTCGGTGCAACATGGCTTCCGACGGACATAGTGCAGGACTTCATGTATGAGCTTCTCAATCCGAACTACTGGGTAAAACGAAGGATGCGCGTTCAGTATTCGCCCGTAACGGCGCAGTGGAACATCACGGAAAAGAACGCCGATTTCAACAACCCCGCCGCAACGCTTACCTACGGCACAAGCAGGATCAACGCATACAAGATAATCGAGGAAACGCTGAACCTGAAGGATGTTCGCATATTCGATACCATAGAGGATCAGGACGGCAGAGAGGTCAGAGTTCTGAATAAGAAAGAAACGATACTCGCACAGCAGAAACAGCAATCAATAAAAGATGCTTTTAAGGATTGGGTGTGGAAGGATCCGCAGCGGCGCGACAGGCTGACGGAGCTGTATAACGAGCGCTTCAACTCCACTCGCCCAAGAGAATACGATGGAAGCCATATCGAGTTTATCGGTATGAACCCTGAGATAAAGCTGCGGGAGCATCAGCAGAACGCGGTTGCACGAATAATGTACGGCGGCAACACGCTCCTCGCTCATGTGGTAGGCGCGGGCAAAACGTACACGATGGCAGCGGCCGCTATGGAGATGAAACGGCTCGGGCTTTGCAGCAAGAGCCTGTTCGTTGTTCCGAACCACCTTATCGAACAATGGGCAGCGGAGTTTCAGCAGCTATATCCTGCGGCAAATCTTTTGGTCGCAACCAAAAAGGATTTTGAGACCGCGAACCGCAAGAAGTTCTGCTCGCGCATCGCTACGGGCGATTACGATGCGGTAATCATCGGCCACAGCCAGTTTGAGAAGATACCGATAAGCATCGAGCGGCAAAGGCGCATAATCGAGGAGCAGATCGAGGAGATAACGGACGGGATCCAAGAGGCGAAGATCATGCGCTCGGAAAGCTTCACGATCAAGCAGCTTGAAAAGACCAAGCGAATGCTTAAAACAAAGCTCGATAAGCTGAACAATCAAAGCCGTAAGGATGACGTTGTTACCTTCGAGGAGATAGGTATTGACCGTATGTTCATAGACGAGGCGCATAATTATAAGAACCTTTTCCTGCATACAAAAATGCGAAACGTCGCGGGGCTCTCCCAGACCGAAGCGCAGAAATCCTCGGATATGTTTATGAAGTGCCGCTACCTCGATGAACTCACGGGCAATCGAGGTACGATCTTCGCAACGGGTACGCCGGTATCGAACTCCATGACCGAGCTTTACACCATGCAGCGCTACCTTCAGTACGACGGGCTCCGCGAAAAGGGCCTGCAGCATTTCGACGCATGGGCTTCTACCTTCGGTGAAACGATAACCGCGATAGAGCTTGCGCCCGAAGGAACGGGCTACCGCGCTAAAACAAGGTTCGCAAGGTTCTATAACCTGCCGGAGCTTATAGCGATGTTCCGTCATGCTGCGGATATCCAAACCTCGGATATGCTCAAGCTTCCGATACCGGAAGCCACGTATCACAACGAGGTGATAAAACCCTCGGAGTTTCAAAAGGAGATGGTATCATCCTTTGCAGAGCGAGCCGAACGGGTACGCGCCGGTGCGGTCAATCCTTCCGTAGATAATATGCTCAAAATAACGAACGACGGCAGAAAGGTCGCCCTCGATCAGCGCCTTTCAAACGAAGCGCTCCCAGATGATGAATCGAGCAAGGTTTCCTCTTGCACAAGAAACATCTTTGCTGTCTGGGAGAAAAGCCGTGAAACACTCGGAACGCAGCTCGTATTCTGCGACCTATCCATACCGAAGGACGACGGCAGCTTCAACGTATATGACGATGTAAAGAAGAAGCTTATCGAGATGGGCATACCCGAAGGCGAGATAGCCTTTATCCACGATGCGGCGAGCGAGGCTCAGAAAGCCGCGCTCTTTTCTAACGTCCGAAGCGGCAAGGTGCGTATCCTTCTCGGCTCAACACCGAAGATGGGCGCGGGTACGAATGTTCAAACGAGGCTCATAGCCGAACACCACCTTGATATCCCGTGGAGACCCTCGGATATAGAGCAGCGCGAAGGACGAATACTTCGTCAGGGTAATACAAACCCGAAGGTCGAGATCTACAGGTATGTTACCGAAAGCACGTTCGACAGTTATATGTGGCAGACCATCGAGAACAAGCAGAAGTTTATCTCACAGATAATGACGAGTAAAAGTCCGGTGCGCTCATGTGAAGATGTGGACGAGACCGCGCTTTCGTATGCGGAGGTAAAGGCGCTTGCTACGGGCAATCCGTACATCAAGGAGAAGATGGATCTGGAAGTTCAGGTTTCGAGGCTGAAGCTCGTAAAAGCAAACTTCCTCTCACAACGCTACGCACTTGAGGATAGGATTCTAAAGCAGATGCCCTTTGAGATAAGGAGCATACAGGAGCGTATAGACGGCTACCACGCGGATATCGAGCTTTATAAAGCCAACACCTCGGCAGAGTTTCCCGGTATGACGATAAAAGGCACCCTTTATGAAGAAAAGAAGGATGCGGGTGCGGCGCTGCTTGCGACCTGCAAGGCTAAGACAAACCCAAAGCCCGAAAGCATTGGCATATATCGAAGCTTCGACCTTCAGCTTGAATACGACGTCATCTCAAAGCAGTTCCGCTTGAACATAAAGGGAACGATGTCGCACTTTATCGACCTCGGCACCGATGTTCACGGCAATATCCAGCGAATAGAGAACGCATTTTCGGGCTTTGAAGAAAGGCTCCACGCGAATGAACAGAACCTTATCACCGCCAACGAACAGTTTGAACAGGCAAAGCTCGATGTTGAAAAGCCTTTTGAACAGGAAGAGGAATTGAGGGTGAAATCGGCTCGCCTTGCGGAGCTCGATGCGCTGCTCAACATAGACAAGAAAGACGAAGGCCCCGT
>JAFZJT010000015.1 GCA_017553815.1 Clostridia bacterium | reverse complement strand
GTATCCAACAGGCTAAGATAATGCGTTCGGAAAACTTCACGATAAAGCAGCTTGAGAAAACCAAGCGAATGCTTAAAACAAAGCTCGATAAGCTGAACGATCAATCGAGGAAGGACGACGTCGTAACCTTTGAAGAGCTTGGTATAGACCGCATGTTCATAGATGAGGCACACAACTACAAAAACCTCTTTCTGCACACGAAGATGAGAAACGTTGCTGGGCTCTCCCAGACCGAAGCGCAGAAATCCTCGGATATGTTCATGAAGTGCCGATACCTTGATGAAATCACAGGCAACCGCGGCACGATCTTTGCAACGGGTACGCCTGTATCCAACTCAATGACCGAGCTTTACACCATGCAGCGTTATCTTCAGTACGACGGGCTCAGCGAAAAAGGTTTGCAGCATTTCGATGCTTGGGCAAGCACCTTCGGTGAAACGATAACCGCGATAGAGCTTGCACCTGAAGGAACGGGCTACCGCGCTAAAACGAGGTTCGCAAGGTTCTATAACCTGCCCGAGCTGATAGCCATGTTCCGCCACGCTGCGGATATTCAGACATCGGATATGCTCAAACTCCCAATCCCCGAGGCAGAGTACCATAACGAGGTCATTAAGCCCTCGGAGTTTCAAAAGGAGATGGTCTCATCCTTTGCCGAGCGAGCCGAAAGGGTGCGCGCCGGTGCGGTAAATCCATCCGTCGATAATATGCTCAAGATAACGAACGACGGCAGAAAAGTCGCCCTCGATCAGCGCCTTGCTAATGAAGCGCTGCCCGATGATGAATCGAGCAAGGTTTCAGCTTGCGTCAGAAACATCTTCGCTGTCTGGGAGAAAAGCCGCGATACGCTCGGAACACAGCTCGTATTCTGCGACCTCTCGATCCCTAAGGGCGACGGCAGCTTCAACGTATATGACGATGTTAAGCGAAAGCTGATAGAAATGGGCATTCCCGCCGAGGAGATCGCGTTCATACACAACGCAGCGAGCGAGGCGCAAAAAGCCGCGCTCTTTTCAAACGTGAGAAGCGGCAAAGTGCGAATCCTTCTCGGCTCCACACCGAAGATGGGCGCGGGTACGAACGTGCAAACGAGGCTCATAGCCGAGCACCACCTTGATATCCCTTGGAGGCCCTCGGATATTGAGCAGCGCGAAGGACGAATACTGCGTCAGGGCAACACCAACCCTAAGGTGGAGATCTACAGGTATGTTACCGAAAGCACTTTCGATTCCTATATGTGGCAGACGATCGAAAATAAGCAGAAGTTCATTTCTCAGATCATGACTTCAAAATCGCCCGTCAGGTCATGTGAAGACGTGGATGAGACCGCGCTTTCGTATGCGGAAGTAAAGGCGCTTGCAACCGGCAATCCGTACATCAAGGAGAAGATGGATCTTGAGGTTCAGGTCTCAAGGCTGAAGCTTGTAAAGGCGAACTTCCTTTCACAGCGATATGCCCTTGAGGACCGAATTCTCAAGCAGATGCCTTTTGAGATCAAGAGCATTCAGGAGCGTATCGACGGCTACAGGGCAGATATCGAGCTTTATAAAGCCAACGCCTCTGCTGAGTTCCCCGGAATGACGATAAAGGGAACGCTATATGAGGAAAAGAAGGACGCGGGCGCGGCGCTGCTTGCGACCTGCAAGGCAAAGACCAATCCGATGCCCGAATCCATAGGCACTTACCGAGGCTTCGACCTTCAGCTCGAATACGATGTCATCTCAAAACAGTTCCGTTTGAACATCAAGGGAACTATGTCGCACTTTATCGACCTCGGAACCGATGTTCACGGCAATATTCAGCGTATAGAAAACGCCTTTTCGGGCTTTGAAGAAAGGCTTCACGCGAACGAGCAGAACCTCATAACTGCGAACGAGCAGTTTGAACAGGCGAAGCTCGACGTTGAGAAGCCCGTTGAACAGGAGGAAGAACTGAGAGTGAAATCCGCTCGCCTTGCGGAGCTCGATGCGCTGCTCAACATAGACAAGAAAGACGAAGGCCCCGTGCTCGATTCGGAGCCGGAGCCTTCGGAAGATGTTTCGGATCTATGCCGCGATGAAGCGAATCATGACCTGAGAAGGAAGTGATTATTCCAACTCCGGCGCTTCAAGAGCTGCGAGAAAATTCGCAGGGGCATAAACGGGAATCGGAGACTTTGAGTAGTCCTTTATATTCCTTGTGATTATAGCATCCATGCCGGAGTTTACCGCGGTTTCGATCATCAGCGCAT
>JAFZJT010000144.1 GCA_017553815.1 Clostridia bacterium | reverse complement strand
CCTCCCGAATCAGCCGGTGATAAGAGTAAGAATTTCTTTTGCAAAGGTAATGACCACACCGCCCGCAAGGGTGAGAAAGCCGTTGCTTCGCTGGGAGGGATCGTGGCTCGAGAAGGAAAGACCGACCTGAACGATGCCCCATCCCAAGAGAATAAGGCCGACGGCGCGGATCAAGCCGAAAATGAAGTCGGAGAGATTGTTGACCACGCTGATCGGATCGTTTGCGGCGAAAGCTGTCGTTGCCGTGCCGAAGATAAGCGCCCCGCAGAGAACTGCGGAGCAGTAGAAGCGAAAGGCTTTCCTTCCTTTCCCGCAAAGGGGCGAGGTCTTTCCTTTTTTCAAGGTTTCCTTCTTAATGGTTTTCTTGTTGAACATGTTTTTGTTCCTCCTGTGTTTTTAATTTTTCTTCCAGCTCCTCATCGGAGAGAATTTCATACATGGTTTCCGTTTCCTCCGCCGCAAAGGATATGGCTTCGCCCACCTGTGCAAAGGAAACGGTGGCGACCGCGTTTTCCGCAGTGCCGTGCCGATAGGGTTCTGCTTTCCCGTCCGTAGTGAGCGCTACCTTCGGGTGCTTCAGGATGTTGTACTTTTCATCCAGCACCGGCTTTTCGCCGCGAATAAAGAGGATGGCGTTTTGGTTGTCCAAAAGCCGCACCTCCGCAGCATCCAAAAGCTCGCGCCCCGTGATCTGAAAATTGGTGCTGTAATTGCCGTTCCGCCCCGTGCTTTTGCCGTAGGTGTTGGTGTCGATGGTGGCTTTTCCGAGCAGCTCCGAAACATACTTGTGGGTGGATTGCTCGTTGCCGCCCAAATAAAGGAAGCTGTCGCAGTTGCCCACGATACTTTCCCATTGCTTTTCATACAGCGCCTTGATCTGCGCCATGTTTTGCAGGATGATGGATACCGACACCTCGCGGGAGCGCATGACGGAGAGGATCTTATCGAAGTCCTCCGGCAGGCTCACATTCGCAAACTCGTCCATGAGAAAATGGACATGAACGGGAAGCCTGCCGCCGTATTTGTGATCCGCCGAATGGAAAAGCTGCTGAAATAGCTGGGTGTAAAGGATCGACACAAGGAAGTTGAAGCTGGTGTCGTTGTCGGGGATCAGCGCAAACAGCGCCACCTTCTTTTCTCCGAGGCTCGAAAGCTCCAGCTCGTCCGTCGCCGTAAGAGAAGCAAGGCTCTCAAGGTTAAACTTCTCAAGCCTTGCCGCAAGGGTGATTTGAATGGATTTAAGCGTTTTGGCGCTGCCGCTGTGATAATCCTTGTAATACTTCACGGCGATATGATCGGGCTCTCGCATCTCAAGCCTTTCAAACAGCTCGTCCAGCGGGGATTGATAGCTGTCGTCCTCCTCCCGCACTTCACCGGCGCGAAGCATTTCCATGACCATCGGGAAGTTTTGCTCATCCTGCGGCGCTTCGTGGTGCAGATAGAAGATCAGCGCAAGCAGCAGCATGGAGGCCGCCGTATCCCAAAATGGATCTTGTGTCTGACTTCCCTTTGGCGTGGTGGATTTGAACAGATTGGTCACAAGCCTTTGCACATCGTTATCGTCCCTTAAATAGAAGAAAGGGTTATAGCAATGGCTTTTTTCCATGCTCAGAAGATCCAGCACCCGCACCTCGTAGCCCTCATGCTCAAGAAGGAAGCCTGTATCGCGGAGCAGCTCGCCCTTTGGATCAAGCACCACAAAAGAAGTGTTTGCCTGACAGAGATTGGGCTTGGCGTAAAAGCGTGTTTTACCCGCGCCGCTTCCGCCCACCACGATGGTGTTCAGATTGCGCAGGTGCTTCCTGCCGTCCAAGCCCATGCCGATGTGCTGCGTAAAGAGCTTATTTTCCGAAGGCTGCTTTGCCCGGTATTTCCTGCTGACGGCTCCGGCATCGCCCCACTTTGCCGAGCCGTGTTCCTCACCGCGCCGATAGTTCCTGCGGGTGGAGAAGTGGATGCCAAGGAGCAGTCCATATACGAACAACAAAAGAAGGACAGCCTTCAAACTGTCCTCACATAGCTCGATATGAAAAGGATCGCGCATTGCTTCCGTAAACCGGGCAATGACAGCGATCAGCCCCTCGGACAAGGCCGGGGCGATCATAAGCCCCAGCCATGTCACGGGCAGGATACCGAACAGGCAGAGAATGCGAAGCGCCCTTTTATCTTGCTGCATCGCGCCTTCGCACCTTCTTGACCGGACAGTCTATTGTTTTTATGAGAACCTCATCAACAATGTCCGTGGGGCGTTCCTCTCCGATCAGTCCGTTTCGCATTTCGTTGAGCGCATTGATCACCACGCCGTGTTCATAGCGGTCAAGCTTCAAAATGTGCTTTTCTTCCTTTTCCATCATCCGCGCTCCTTATCGTTTGTCCTCGGAGTTTTGGCTTTCTCCAGCTCGCGGTGCATACGCCCGGTCACATCCTTTGCCACATCACCGATCTCGTTCAGCACGGCGCGGATGTCCTTGGGATCTGCTTCCCGAAAGCTTTCGGGCATACGCGAGAAATCGTAGGCGCTCACGTCGATGCCGTAGCGTTTGCCGATAACGTAGGAAATGCAGTAGGCGGAAAAGCCCGCATCCCTGCGGTTATAGTCGGGGTTCGTCCCTGCAAGCTCCGCGTGGGCGATCTCTTTGGAGAGGCTGCGGAAGATGTCATGGGCTTCCATGCCGCGGCGCACGAAAATGACCTGCTGCTCATGGTCGTAATACGCGCCCATGTTATCGGGGAGTTCATCCACGCCCGTTACCGGAACGGGGGATTTCCCGATCATCGCCGTAAGAAGCGCTCTGTCGTCGTATCGCTGCTGCGGTCTTTGACGAACGCGCGCCGTAGTCTGCGAAATGTCAAAGACCTTGCGCACATTCCAGCTCGTGCCGATGCTGCCGTCCTCACGGGTATAGGTGTCGCCCGGCTCCAAAATGGGGATCGCTTTCTGATCCCTTTTAATGGAAGCGCCGAGGTCTTTCCAGCCGTTAAAGTCGCGGATCTCCGTTGCCTGGGGACTTACGGCGTAGATGATAAGCGCGTTGGTGGCGGAATGCTGGATGAAACGCGCCTTAACGTCCAAATAGTTTCTGAACTTATTGCCGTCCGTGCTGATCTCAAGAGCGGCGGCTTCCGCGGTGTTGTAGGCATCCTGCCTCTCCGCCTGCTTCTTTGCCGCCCATGCATCCACATCGAAGGGCTCATTTCCGAAGCCCTCTTTGGGCTGCACATCAAACAGATCATCTAAATTGTTCATAATCTTACCTTCCTTTCGCTTTCGGTTTTTTCTTCTGCGGCGGTCTGATATGCTCGTTCACTTTGGGAGAAGCATCCTTTTTCTTTGGAGCCTCCTCCCGTGCGGGCGAAGCCGCCTCCTTTTCTTTTCTTGCCGCCTTGATCTCCCGCAGCGCCTCACGGACGGACGGGCGATCCTCCTGCTTTTTAGCAGTACCCTCGGCGGCTTTGGATCGCATCTCGGAGATAGGCGCGGACGGAGGGGATTTTTCCATCCGTGCCGCAGTGGGGTTTACCGGCTCCTTTGCCTCCCTGTTTTTGGGCTTCTCCATGAGATCGTCCAATACCCGCTCCGGCTCGTCCTTTTCCTGCACACCCTTGTCCGGTGCAGGCTGCGCTTCGGTTTTTTCTTTTTCCGCACGGCTCTTTTCGATCTCATGCTTGATGGATGCCGTATCGACGGTGGCCAGCTTGAAGCGTTCCACGATCCGGTTGATCTTAGCTGCATCCTCTGCGCGTACCATGATGTCCGTCAGCCCGTCCGGGGGCGCATTCTTTCCGCGCAGGGCGCAGTAGACCACGCCGTAGCGTTTGGCTTCCCTTGTGAATTGGCGCAGATGCTCCTCCGGCAGCGAAAACACTTTCAGCTCCTTCCCTGATTTGAGCATACCTGCAAGCCGCTGATGGCCTGCGGTTTTGGTCTTATCCTTGTTTTTGAAGATGGTGTAGAGTGCGGCGGCGATATTTTTGGCCGCTGCGCCGGTGAGCTTCAGGGCAACTTCCGTACCCTCAAGGCTTAACCGAACGACCTGTTCCGCCGCATCGCCTGAACTGTTCATTGCGTAGATCCTCCTCTCTTGTTTGCTCATCCTGTTCGATGGCTTCTATCTTTTCTTGGATTGCGCCGGAGCGCAAAGCGATTCCTTCACAAAGCTTCACCTCCTTCCTGAGCTTTTTAAGCTCTGCCGTAAGCGCCGCGATCTCCGCTTTGACAGCCGCAAGCTTTTCTTCATCCGATCTCACGGCGGCGCTGCGCCGTTTCCGGTAAAGTGCGCTTCGGCTTGCCGCTGCAGTTTCGATCCTTTGCTCCAGCTCGGCTCTATATGAAGAAAGCTGCCAGACGGTGTCGATTTCGCACCGGTCAAGCAGCCTTGCCTCTTCTGATATTGCCTCCATTTTCAACAAGTCCTCGCGGAGAAGAAAATGCAGGTGTTTTTGTTTTTCGGGCTTTCTTTGCGGGAAGAAGCCCAAGAGATAACAGTAGTGGTAATAGAGCGCCCGAAAGCCGGTGGCTTTCTTCGTGTCCAAAAGATCGCGGCGGTATTCCTCCCGCTGCTTCCGCTGTTCCGCTTCCGGCATGGGGCGCGCCCGCGCATGGGATATGATCCGCTCCCTTATTCGTGGAAGGGAATATTCCTCTCCGAAGTTTCGCACAAGGCGCACAAAGCGCTCCTTGCCCTGCGGGCGAACGGAAATATCTTTTCCGATTTTTATTTCATAGCCTTTCTTTTTGAACGCGTCCCAAAACTGCCGCTCGGTCATGGAGGCAAGGATCGCTTCATCCACATCGGCCTTAATAAGTCCCCGCCATGTGTGACGGTTTTCCTGCTCCGCCCGCCATTCGCCGTAGTGCTTCGCTTTTCCCGGCTGCGGGTTTTCGATCACGGAAAGACCGTATTCCCGGCAGAGCGCATCAGATGCCTCCCGCATGGCCCGGTAGTCCTTTCCCGTGCGGTGGTACTTGATCCCGTCCACAAAGGAAACTGTGTTTACCACAAAATGATTGTGCAGATGGTTCTCATGGTCAAGGTGGGTGGCGACAAGCACCTGATAGCGTTTGCCCCATAGCCTTTGTGCCAGCTTCACGCCGATCTCATGTGCGATCTCCGGGATGGCTTCGCCGGGGGCAAAGCTCTGATACCCGTGATAGGCAACCGTGCCGTCCTCCCTACCGAAGCGGCGCTTTGTCGCCATCATTTCCTCCCTTGCCGTACCCGGATAGCAGTTCACGCCGGATACGAAACGCCGGACGGTGATGCTGCCTTCCCGTGCGCTGTGTTCGGTCTTTTGTCCGTCCGCGGCGTATTCGATAACATCCATGAGGCTCTGCGCCTGCGCATCCGTCATGCCCTGCTTCTCGTAGATTTTGGGGTTATCCGTTTTCTCCGGGTTTTCGATATAGATAACTACACTCCCCAGCCAGCCCTTGATCCGCCAAATGGATGTGGTTGCCACATCACACCTCGGCGGGGCTTTCAAGAGGCGCGGGCAGGATCACCGCCTCCGTGATCTTTCGGATGGCGTTTTCCAGTTTTCGCACCTCAAGGTCATATCGCTGTGCATCCATGACATTCAGCACATGGGCTTTTACGGAAATCTGATTGAGGTTGTTTCCGATCCCGTGAAGCTCGCGCATCATGGAAAAATAATCTGCAGGCGGCGCATCGCGGGGAACGCTGCCGGAGATCAGGTGGCGGATATACCCCTCGCGGGACAGCCCGCTTTTCTTCACGCGCTTTTGCAGCGCCTCCGCCTCCTTGCGGGAGAGGCGTACTTTGATCTCAATGTTTCGTTTGCTCATTTCGTTTCCTCCAAGTGGGTGGTTTCATAGCCGCTTTCTTCGGCGGGCGGTTCAAGGTGCGCATCGGCCGCCTTTGCGATCTGCGCAAGGCACATAGCGAAAACGCCGAAGGTTCCGCCCACCATTGTGCCGATGATAAATGTCAATACTCCGTTCATGTTTGTGTGAATCCTTTCTGCCGGGGGTTACAGGGGATCGCCCCTGCGCTGCCTTTTGTCCCCAAAAGGCGATGCTTGCGGGTAGATAACAGTTCGTTCTCCCGCATGGTCGAACATTGGGGCGACCTTCCGAAAAAAGCAGCATCAACGCTCATAGTCGTGACTTCTCTGATTTCGCTTTACGCTGAAATCCACGCCCTTGAAGTGGTCGGCGTCCAGGATATAATCGCCGTTCTTCCATCGGTCGGATACGATCCCTTTTGCCTGCTGTTCGTTTTCGGCTTCCACGGTAACAGTCATGGAAAGCGTTTCAGTAATGGTGATCTCATACTCTTTCATCTCTCATAAGTCCTTTCATGTTTTTTGTTCGGGGCAAGCCCCATGCGCTGACAGAGGTATTCGTTCACATCCTTGGCCCCCTTTGGCGGCGGCCCGAAGGTGACAAGATACTCCTCCCGGAGCATGGAGTGGATCGTCTGCGCCGCAAGCTTTCCGGTGTAATCATTGTCGAGCCGCAGCACGATCCGCCGTATGCCGGAATGGTCTTTCAGGTATTGCGTGAGCGCCATAGGCATGGTGCTTTCCTGCGGCTCCGCCTTTGGTCGATACACGCCCGCAAGTGACAGCAGATGATCCCGCTGCCAGTCGATGCCCTTCTGCTTGCAGAGCGTGGCATAGGACAGAAGATCAATGGCGCTCTCGAAAAGATGAAGCACATCGCTTTCACTCTTTGCGGGTATGCTGAAAGAAAAGTGCTTATCGCTCCCGCTTGCTTCGCCCTTGAAATCCGATCCCGTTCCTCTGAGGTTTGCGTATTTCGCTTTGCCCCCTGCATCCATTCCGACGAATACAGCATTGTGATACGGCGCACTCTCATACAGTCGCCCTGTCCGAATGCAAAAGTCGATCACTTCCTTGTCGATGCCCCGTCCCATTAGATAACTGACAGCCTGCGTATTGCCGCTGCTCCTTGGCGGCAGCGCAAGCATTTTCGGCTTGGGTGATGCAGGCTCCGCTTTCACGGGCGGGGGTATAGCCGCTTTTCCGAGGATCATGTAAACCGCCTCGGTAAAGGGTATCTCTTTCACCTTGATGAGATAGTCCAGCGCGGAGCGCCCGCCAATCCCACGGGAAAACCAGTACCACTTGCCGTTGCTGATCTTTAAGCTGTCGTGTTCGCGGGTGCAGTAGGTGATGCCGCCGAAATGCACCAGCTCCTGCGGCTCGTTTGCCCGGAGATAACTGTAAAGGTCGATTTCCTTCGCCCTTGCAACCTCCTCCGGCGGTATAAATGGCATATAAAAAGCCCTCCTTTCTCATAGCGGGATTTGACACATAGGTCTGCTATGTAAAAAGAAGGGTTTCTGATATGAAAAGACCGGCTGATTTTCAAAGGAAAATCAACCGGTCTGAATATGATTTTTCTATTCATGCGACGATATTGCTCATCCTCCGTTGAGAACTTCGCTATTTTTATTGCGAACATCTCAACGGCTATGTGCCAAGCTGCACTTTTTACAGATATGAAAGCGGCATGGCTACAAGATTCTCCCGCAGATACAGCTTTCTGTCCAGCAGGCAGATGATAGCCCCCATTCCTCGTTTTTTATCGGGGATACCGTCCAGCACATCGAACTCAGAAGCCATGCTCGCTTTGGGAACCGTTGACATCTTGATCTCAATAGGATACAGAATGCCGTTCTCCTGAATGATAAAGTCGATTTCGCCGCTTACCGATGCTTCTTCATCGTCGTCCTTCGATTTCTTCTTATCGCTTCCGTTATAATAGAACACATCGAAGTCATACTCCAAGCCCTCGTTGGAATACGATTTCAGTATTTCATTGATTACGAATGTTTCAAACATAGCCCCTGCCATCGCTCCGTTTTTGAGCGTTTCGGGCGTGAGCCAGCGGGTGAGATAGCAGCAAAGCCCCGTATCTCTGAAATACAGCTTCGGTGTTTTAATGGCGCGTTTCAACACACTCGCCGTATAGGGCTTCAGAATGTAGATGATGCCGCTCTTTTCGAGGATGGACACCCATTCCTTTACCGTGACCTCCGAAACGGAAAGCTCGGAGGCGATATTGGCATAATTGACGACCTGTCCTGTCCGTGCCGCAACCGCCGTCATAAACTTCACAAATGTCATGTGGTTTTGGGCTTTTATCAGGCGGTTCACATCCCGTTCCAAATAGGTTTTTACATAGGATTGATAATAGTCGATCCATTCGCGTTCGGGGTTGGAGTAAAGTTCGGGATAGCTTCCTCTGTGGATGACCGCCCAAATATCCTCCGAATACTTTTTCAGATGCTGCTCTCTTTCGGAGATATACTCGGCGGAGGGAACAAAGTGGCGATTGAAATCCACGCCGTAGATCTCCCTCAAGGATAAGCCGGGGAGCTCCATGATTGAGATCCTGCCTGCCAAAGAATCGCTGACATTCTCCATAAGCTGCAATTTCTGCGATCCCGTTAAGAAAAAGTTGGAATACCGATCCGTATTGTCAAGAACCATTTTCAGACGGTTGAAGATGGTCGGGCATTTCTGCACCTCGTCGATCATCAGCGGGCAGGGATTGTTCAGAAGAAACAGCCCCACATCCTCGGTAGCCTGTGCAAGCAGAAGGTCATCATCAAACGTCACCTGATTGACTTCCTTAAATATGTGCTTAAAAAGGGTGGATTTTCCCACCTGTCTCGGCCCCGTAAGCAGGATGGCTTTGCTGTTTTTTGCCCGTCTGCTGACGATAGGCGCTATATGGCGATTGATAGAGTACATAAGAATACCTCCGTAAAATCCAAAGTCATACTTTAGATTATACTCGCGGCATTCCAAAAGTCAATAGCAATTCGCGTAAAATCCAAAGTTCTACTTTATATTTTGTTTTTCGCGCTATGTAGGCGGGAAACCCCGCCTAAAAGTTGTACCTCCAGTTGTCGTATTCCTCTTTGGTGATCTCGCCTTCTCTTAACTGCGCCTGTTTTTCCTTCCACGAAAGAAGGTCAATGGACAGCAGCGTAAACTCTTGATTCGGAATCTCAAGCCGAAACGCGTAATCATCTTCCGTAATCGTCATGCGGCAGTGATCCTCCAGCGCAAAGAGCAGGTGCATAAGCTCCCTGTCGTTTTCTATGTTCGGAACCGAAAGCGCCGCAGATGCTATGCCGAGAGCTGAGGCAAGCTTCTCACGAAGCAAATAGCGGGGCGTTCGTTCGCCGCTTTCATACTGCGCGATCCTTACCTCGGCGGATAAGGGGCTAAAGCCTGCAAGAAGCCCAAGCTCCTTTTGTGTCATTTGTGCTTTCTTGCGAAAGAATCTTAATCTCTTTTCGATTGACATGATGGTTTTCCTCTCTATCGTTCATATTCCCGCGCCTTTGGTTTCTCCGGCACATCTTCCTCCGGGGCTTCGTCGATCAGTGCGCGGTCTTTCTGATCCATGTTCAGAAGGACGTTCAGCTCCTTGAGCCTTGCGGTCTTTTCGGAAAGCTCATCCTCCTTGGCAAAAGGCGTATTCATTTCCGCTTTTGCATTTTCAAGCTGCACCTGCGTTTCCGCAAGCTCAGCCCGCACCTTCTCCAGCTTTCCGGCTATGCCGTCGATCACATTGTCCATGCGGGTGATGTTGCCGAACACATCCGTTCCAAGCACCGCGGTGTGGGATAGCTGCCCCTTCAGGTGGAGCCGGTATTCGTTCTTTACATTGTCATACGAGATGGACATGAAAAACCCCCGGTATTCACCGATCATATCGGTTTTAACGGAGCCTGTCATTCTTGTGCATACGTCGATGATCGCTTTTCCCGCATCCTCCTTTTCCGCAATATGCTTTCCCATGACCGTGATGCCCGAAAAGCCCTCCTGCGGCTTCGGGTGGCGGGAAGCAAGGTGCGCATCCTGTTCATACCCGACGATCCGCTGCTTCAAGTCCTGAATCTGCTGAGGGTATCTTTTCAGTACCATTTCCTCCAGCGCGTACCGTTGATTCAGGTGGCTCGCCTTCAGAACATTCAGCTTACTGACTTCCATGTCAAGATTGCACTTTTCGATGATCAGCGGGTTGCCAGTAGT
>JAFZJT010000143.1 GCA_017553815.1 Clostridia bacterium | reverse complement strand
TGGAGTACACCGAGCTCGCGATCCGCGTGCTTTCCAACGGCTATATGTCCGCCTTCCGTGATAAAGACGTCCACAACGTCCTGATGAACTCCGGCGTGGCAAAGAAGCAGCCGAATGGTCGCACCGGCGAGGAGTGGTTTGAGACTAACCTTGACACTGTGATCGCGGCGATCAAAGCTGTTAAGGACGGCAGGCAGTCTATTGTGCCTGTTTCGAAGATCCCCGCTGTCAAGGTTGATTTCCGTGAGGAGCAGCTGGCGGCCATCGAGCAGACCGTTAAGACCTTCCGGAAGGACAACGAAATGCTCTGGTATGCGAAGATGCGCTTCGGAAAGACGCTCTCTGCGCTTGAAGTCGTGCGCCGGATGCAGTTCCGTCGTGTCATCATCGTGACGCACCGTCCGGTTGTCGACGATGGCTGGAGCGACGACTTTACCAAGATCTTTTTTGACGGCAATTCGGAACATCCGTACCAATACGTCCGCAAGACCAAGGACTCCGCGTACACGTTCGATGAAAAGACCGATTCGCAGAATGACGCCTATCTCCGCAGGCTGGACGCAAACGGATCCTATTTCCTGTACTTTGCTTCCATTCAGGACCTGCGCGGATCGCAGCTTGTCGGCGGCAATTTCAACAAAAACAATGCCGTGTTTGCCCTGGATTGGGACTGCATCATCGTCGACGAGGCACACGAGGGCACCCAGACGGAACTCGGTGACGCGGTGATCACGAAGCTCCGTAAGGACAAGACCAAGGTCCTTGCTTTGTCCGGTACGCCGTTTAACCTGCTCTCCCACTACGGTGAAGATGCCGTATACACCTGGGACTACGTGATGGAGCAGAAGAAAAAGACCGAGTGGGATCTGCTTCATCCCGGCGAACACAACCCGTATGCTGATCTTCCGAAGATGCACATCTACACGTATGACCTCGGTGAGACGCTCCGCAAATATGTGACCGATGAATACGAGTCAAAGGCATTCAATTTCCGCGAATTCTTCCGCGTCTGGTCTAAGGGACCGAACGGACACCGAACAATCCCTTCTGGGGCTGTTGAGGGTGCTTTTGTTCACGAAGCGGACGTCCTTTCGTTCTTAAACCTGATGGTTCGCGAGGACAAGGACAGTGTCTATCCGTTCTCGACGCAGGAATACCGGAATATGTTCCGCCATACGCTTTGGATGGTTCCCGGTGTTAAGGAGGCCAAAGCGTTAAGCGCGCTCCTTCATAAGCATCCGGTGTTCGGCAACGGCAAGTTCGGTATTGCCAATGTTGCAGGCAACGGAGATCTCTATGAAGAGGAACATGCAAAGGACGCGCTTGCTCTGGTCCGTAAAACGATCCGGGATTATGATTATTCGATCACTCTTTCCTGCGGCAAGCTGACCACGGGTGTTACCGTCCCCGAGTGGACGGCTGTTCTGATGCTGTCCGGCACGTACTCGACCGCTGCATCGCAGTATATGCAGACGATCTTCCGCGTGCAGTCCGCCGGTTCCATCAACGGACTTCAGAAGACCGATTGTTATGTCTTCGACTTTGCGCCGGATCGAACGCTTAAGGTGCTGACGGAAACTGTTCACCTGTCCCGCAAGCCCGGCAAGAGCCAGGAGAAGCGGCGCGAGGCGATGGCGGAGTTCTTAAATTACTGCCCCGTGATCGCGATCGCCGGTTCCCGCATGAAGAACTACAGCGTGAACTCGATGATGGAGCAGATCAAGCAGATCTATGCCGAGCGTGCCGTTAACAGCGGTTTTGACGATGACTCCATCTACAACGATGAGCTTCTCCGTCTGGACGAACTGGACGCTGCAATGTTTAACAACCTTCGCGATATCATCGGAACCTCGAAGGGCTCTGGGAAGAAAGGCGAGGTCGACGTAAACAACCAGGGCCTTACCGACGAGCAGGTAGAGATCATCGATGATGAAGACACAACGCCCGAGAAACCGCCGAAAAAGGAACTCACTCCGGAAGAGAAAGAGCAGCGCAAGGCTTTAGAGCAGGCAAAGAAGAACCGTAAGAAGGCTATTGATATCCTGCGCGGGATCTCAATCCGTATGCCGCTTCTGATCTATGGCGCTGATGTTCCGATCGACGAGGACATCGACGTGGAACACTTCGTCGACATGATCGATGACAGCTCCTGGGAAGAGTTTATGCCGAACGGGGTCTCTAAAGAGATCTTCCTGAAATTCACGAAGTACTATGATCGGGACGTGTTTATTGCGGCCGGAAAACGGATCCGTCGCCTTGCGGCAGCGGCAGACAAGGAAACGCCGACGCGTCGTGTACAGATGATCGCCGAGATCTTCAAACACTTCAAAAACCCCGATAAGGAGACGGTTCTGACGCCGTGGCGTGTCGTGAACCTCCATATGTCGGATACCATCGGTGGCTGGTGTTTCTTTAATGACAGCTTTGAGGACGATTCCTCCGGTATCAAAAAGCGTTTGGAGGAGCCGCGCTTTGTAAGCCAGGGCGCCGTAACAAGCGACGTGTTCGCGGAGGATGCCAAGATCCTTGAGTTAAACTCCAAGACGGGCCTGTATCCGTTATATATGGCTTATAGTTCCTACAAGCAAAAGATGGAAGGTATGAGTGACGATGATTGGGAACCCAAGGATTGTCAGGAGTTTTGGGACGAGACGCTGGAGAACAACATCTTCGTGATCTGCAAAACGCCGATGGCCAAGTCGATCACGAAGCGTACTCTTTGCGGGTACAGCCGTGCCAAGGTCAACATTCACTATTTTGATGATTTGGTGAATATGCTTCAGAACAAGCCCGAGCAGTTCCGGGCAAAGGTAACAAAGGGCAGTTATTGGAAGAAGGAGGCGAACGAGATGTACTTTCAAGCAGTGGTCGGCAATCCCCCGTATGGCACCGAAATTGCCAAACAGCAGTCTCTAACCAATGGTCAGGCTCGGAGCAAGAGCATCTTCCAATACTTCCAGACGGCAGCGGATCTCATTTCCGTCGAGGCGGTATCACTTATTTACCCCGGTGCAAGATGGATGCATCGCTCCGGCAAGGGTATGGAACAGTTTGGCCTTGATCAGATAAACGACGTTCACCTTGAAAAGGTTGACTTCTACCCCGATTCTGACGATATTTTCAAGGATGTTGCTATTGCCGATGGAATTACCATGGTGTATAAAAACAAGAAGAAAACCACGGGCGGCTTCAAATATGTTTATCATAAAGACGGAACTGTAGTTTCCGTTGACATGGCGAACCCCGGCGAGAGCTTGATTCCGCTGAACCCTTGCGACGGAAGCATTGTCGCGAAGATTGAACGTTTTGTTGCTGCTCATAAACTTGGTTTCGTTCACGATCGTGTTCTTTCGCAAAAGCTGTTTGGTATTGAGAGTGATTTTGTAGAGAAGAACCCTGCGCTTGTCCGACCGTACACCGGAGACTCCGATGTTGACTTTTCTTCGGAAATCAAACTTTATGCGAATGACAAAGCCGGCAAGGCCGGTCGTTCCACCTGGTTTGTTGCGAAACGCAACGTTATTCCTTCAAACGCAAAGTATATTGATCAATGGCAAGTTGTCGTGTCAAGCGCCAATGCCGGAGGGCAAAAGCGAGACAGTCAAATGGAGATTATCGATAATCACTCTGCTTTTGGGCGGTCTCGCGTAGCAATCGGATCGTTTGAGACGAAAGAAGAAGCGGTCAACTACTTCAAGTATTCTAAAACGCCTTTGATTCGTTTTATGTATTTGATGACCGATGAATCCCTGACCTCTCTTGCTAAGAAAGTGCCGGATTTGCTGGACTATACCGATAATAACGGGTTGCTTGATTTTTCGGGAGACCTTAGTGCTCAGTTATTTTCCTTGTTCGGCCTTAATAACGAGGAGCAGCAATATGTCGAGCAACGAATGCGTTAGCATTCTTTTACAAACTGTCGTTAGCTGATACTTCTTAGATACGAGTGTTGCGAATGTCATTTTGGCTTCGCAACACTCTTTTTCTTGACTTTTTCTACCTCGTACACTATGATATATACATCAAATCCGTTTCCGGCGCTGGAGCGCACCTTTGTATGACCCGTTGTGGTCGATTAGCACGCTCCTGTGGCGTGCACGGATTGTTTTTTATATATGGCGGTTATGCTGTTGTAACCGTGCTTGATGCAGCCATCTTCGATCGGCTGCTATTTTGTTGCCCAAAATTCGGGTGACTTACTCTTAAAGAAAGGAGAGGTCGTCCGAGCAGCCGGGCGACATTGTTGTCTATGGCGAAAAAGACAAAGTATTTCAGCGAAGTCACTGCGCGGCTTTGTCTGCGCGAAGAACCTTCGTTGTATCAGAACTGTTCCTGCAAAACTCAGGAAGACGCCGTAACCTTTGTTCGGTCGTTTCTTGCGGATCTTCCGCAGGAATGGATCGTGGTCGTGAACTGTAACTGCCACAACCGTCCACTCAACTATACGGTTGCTTCGGTCGGTACTGACGTTGGCACGATCTGTGATCCGAGCTGCATCTTCCGAACGGCGATGTTGTCGGGAGCGCGTAGTATTTTGATGTTCCACAACCATCCGTCCGGGGATCTTTCTCCGAGCAAGGAGGACGTCACTGTGACCAAGCGGATCGGTCTTGCAGGCCAGATCATCGGCATTCGCTTGTTGGACCACATCATCGTGTCGAGCAGCGGATATTACAGTTTTTATGACCAAAGACCGGATCTGTTTACAAATATGGACATTGACCGAATGGTCAATTCCATCAAGTAACCTAAACTGCCCTATGGGCGCATCTTACGAAAGGAGGTGCCGCCCGGGGGAAAGGGCGGCGAATATTATGAACAGAGCGGAAAAGAAGTTTCTGAAAGACTTTAAGCGGCTCCCCTACCAGAACCGAAAGGCGGTCCTCGCGCGGATCTTCGTCAGTGAGTTCGACATTGATGAGGACATCCGTGACGTGCTTGCGATGGAGGAGGGTGTCGACAATCAGGACGATGACCTGATGGATACTCTTACCGAGCAGGCTGCCGAGTTGTTCGTTGACGATTTCTCGACCGTTGACGCGGTTGACGATCAGCTGCGGAATGCAGCGCAAAGCGTTGCCAGCGACTATCGCACGGAACAGGAATCTTACTACGAGGAGGCTATGGAGAGGAGGTGGGCTCAATGACGGGTGCCATTCCGATCCTGCAGGATCTTAGAAGGATCTGTGCTGCACGCTTCAATTGCGTTGGGTGTCCGGTGTCTGCGTTCTGTAACCGGAACCGAAAGATCCGTGAAGCAACGAATGATGATTTCTGTCATCTGGTGCGTAGCATCTCCCACGAAGCGGAGTGTTGTGAAAACATGATGTTTCTCACAAGATACGAGGAGGTTCACAAGTTCCACCCTGCCGAGGGCGGTATCTGGCTGACCGGATTTGTGCCGGACGGAAAGTTTTCCCAAAAACTCCATCCCTGTGATGTCGCAGGCGTGTTGACGTGCGAAGCGGAAGGCTGGTGCCATGCCTTTGGTATGTCTGATGAAGACATTGCGTTCCGAAATCGTTACGAAACGCGTTGGGAAAAGGATGGGCGGACGGTTACGCTCGTGTATCCGGATCCTTCGCGGGATGTAGTTGACAACTTTATCGATTGCGGAGACAGCGAGGACGGTGAGTATCACGAGTCGTATCACGCATATCTCAGCATCTCGGTGAAGGATAACGACCATATCGACGGAAGTTACTTTGTGAAGTATATTCCGGAGTCCATGCCGCGACTTCACGAACGTCCCCCGATCTACAGTTGACACGTTGCCGGGCCCGTGACCGGTTCTGCCCTACGGGGTTGCTGATTTGTTTGGCAGCCTCTGCGGGGAGGTTGCCGGAAAGGAGTCCTATGTATCGAGCGTATGAAGATCCTTGGAAATTGCAGGAGCAATTGGAAGAGGAGGAACAGCGCCAGGCGCAGCGGGTTGCGGAAGGCGGCGAGCTTGACGATTTCGACTATGAGCGGATCGCCGATCTGAAGGAACGGATCAATTTTGCCTGGCAGGACCAGGAATATGACGAGGATCAGGCTCGTCTGAGCGAGTTTTACGGAGAGACATAGTCTTTCCGTATGTTTTTCTCCGGCTCCGACCGGACGGTTGTAATTACTAAAAATGTAATGGCAGCCGTCGGAGCGGCTGTCAGAGAAAGGAGCCTACTATGGGCAAATACAGTGGTACCCACTTTTATGTGGACTGGCTTCGTGATGTTTACGAGGCTGCGGGCGCTTCTTATGAGAAGACGCTGGATGTATGTTTTGACGCGCTGCACGATGCGTTCCTGATCCCGGGAGATCTTACGGTGGAGCTGGCGGGTAATGATACGATGCTTGCCCTTGCCAACAAGCTGCCTCGCGAGGAGCTGTCGGCAATGGATATTCAAAAGGCGATCGTCGAGACATATAAGGCAACGGTTGAAGTCTTCCACCGTTCCTACCCGAACCTTTCGGTACATGCGGATATCAAGGGCGGCAGGATCGTTGTTGATCACAGTCAGTTCTTTGAAGCGTTTAAGAAGAACAACGAGCTTAAGATTGACCGGAGTTGTTTCCGCCGGTTCTTCCAGGACTGGTTAGACGGAACTCTCGTGATTAACGACAACTCCGGGAAGGCGATCCCTGACTACAGGCTCGATGATCTTATCCCATACGTAACGGAAGAAGGTCTGAGGGACATCTATTGGGCGAGCGACAACGAATGCTCGTTTGAGGTATATACGTCTCGATACCGCGATTTTACGAAGGAACAGGGACCGTTCTTTTATCCGATCATTATGTTGCGGAAAGAGGGCGACTGGGATTGGAAGATCTTGGGCTGCTTCTATGAGCCGGATCTTGCCGGAACCAATGAGGTGGCTGCAGAGCTTCTTGCGAAACTCATTCGTACCCGCCGGAATATACCGGAGGAGCTTGGGTCCCGCCTTTGCGGCATCGCCGGTCTTGACGAGGCATATTGGGACGCGGATAAAAGCGAGCGCGATCTGATCGTGTTCGAAGCCGCCGAAAAGCTCGGCGTAGTCATCTGCCAGTAAGTTTTAACCGGCGCTCCGGTCGGTAGGGTTGTTTATCAATTTGATTGACAGCCCTCGGAGCGGGGCTGTCGGAAAGGGGCCAATATGGCAGATTTAAATGAGAAACTCAATGGCATTCTGAAGAAAGGCGACTCCTTGTATTCGCCCAGGTTCTGTACGATCTGGCTGGATGAAGTGTTCGACTCCGTTGAGGAGCTGAGAGCAGCCGGGTTTAATGAACCCACGTACTTTAACAACAAGCGTTGGGAAATCCGCGGCAAGTCGATCGACATGTATCACATGTTGTTCGCAGCAGCACCGAAGATGCCGATCTTTACGGTTGAGATCACGGAAAAGCTTGCAAAGACGTTCCGCGTGATGGCGCCGAGTGCCGAAGAGGCTGAGGATAACGTTCGGATGGGCTATTTCAGTGACGGCGGTCGTGACGACGAGGGAAATGCGTTTGTTCTTACTCCCGACGATTTCTGCAACGCCACGTTTAAGGCATTGACGAACGGCAAGCAGCCGTAAGTAACAGTTCCGGCGCTCCGGCTGGTAGGGTTGTTTATCAATTTGATTGACAGCCCTCGGAGCGGGGCTGTCGGAAAGGAGACCTTATGGGTCAGTTTTCATGGTTGGACTGCGTAGATTGCAGTCAGATCCGCGACAATTGGCTTCGCGATGTATATGTCTTGGTTCCCAAGGAGTTTGGAGGGGGGCACATCAAGGAGGAATGCTACAACGGCTATGGAGATTTTGGCAGCGGCAGACCTACGAACCCCGACGGTTCCTACACGGGAACGGATTTCCACACGTCCGATATCTACGACCTTGTTGTAGATTGGAACCGCGCATACCTGGAGGAATACCGCAAGGATCGCTCGTTCAAGTGCGATTGGCTCCAGAAGCGCAGCAGCGTTGAGGAGGCTTTCGCCACGATGGAGAAACGTGAGATCGGCATCAGCATTGCCTGCTATGACGAAGACAATGCGCGTCTTCATTATCCGATCAAGATCACGCACGATCCAACCGCGGTATATGAGGACTGCGGTCCGAGTTTAAGCGATCCCGATCAGGGCTGGTATTCCGGCGAGGACGACGAAGACGAGGAGGTATGGTAAATGGCAGAGCGTTTTACTTTAGTCGGCGTAGACGGAAACGCCTTCGCCATCATGGGCTATACGTCCCGGGTGCTCAAACGCGCCGGTCTTCGTGACAAGGTCGACGAGATGCACGCGCGGGCAACCAGCGGCGATTATAATAACCTGATCGCCGTCTGCGATGAATACGTCGAAATGGCGAACAAGGCCATCGGCGCGGATGATGACGAGTAAATCGTCTTGAACTACAAACAGTCACCCTTCTGCTTCTGCAGCTGGGTGGCTGTTTTTTTCAGAACTGCTCTCCGTCTTTTTCTTGACGGCGCATTGACTTATTCCACCGCCGCTCCCTCTCGGGGCGGCGGTCTTCTTTTTTCTTTGCGCTCCCCTCTCCTTCGATCGACTCGATCCTCGATGCCGCCCATCGACGATGATCGACCGAAACAAAACGACCGCCGAGAGCGTCCGTATTTCGCGCAGGACGCGCCCAGCGGTTCGGTTGAGTGTTTTATCGTCTGATGGTCAAAAAGGCTCGATTTGCGCCCGTGGTGCACTCAGGAGGGCATACCGGGTGGTTTCGGCGGTGGAACTCCGGTCATCTCACTCCTTTGCATTGGCTGAATTGCTTTCTTCTCCTGTGGAAGCAGAGTGATCCTGGTCGTCTTTTCCTATAATCTCCTTAAAGAACGCTTCCTGCCATTTTATAACCGCTTCCATTTGTCTTTCATTTTCTTTTTTATTTTCTTCTTCCGTCCTGAACACTTCTGTCGGAAAGTCCAGCCCGATGTCGGTAAAGATCTCCCGGGCGTATTCGTATCCGTACCCACGTGTTTCGCCCGTATAACCTTCCAACATATTTACCCCGTATATAAGTCCTTTTTCAAAAAAGATGTCAAAATCTTCATCCCAAAAAATGAGGTTTGCGTCTTCTTCGTCTCTTAATGGCATTTTTGACAGCAAGTACATTTTCTGCGCGTAATCCTTTGCTTCTCTTGCTCTTAGATTCCATTTCGTTCGAAGCGTATTTTCTGCAATCCGGATGCTTTCTTTTGTTTCGGGGGATATGCGTTTCTCTTCTTTTTTGTCAATACACATAGAATACAGGATCTTTTCTTCAAATACATCGAGGGTATATGCATCCTCTTTATCAAGCATTTTTTCTTTCATCCGTTTCATCTTTAAAAGGACAAACATATAGCCGAACGCTTGATCGGCGGAAATCCAGGTGGCGTCGTTTGTTCCCCAGATTGCTCCGGCCCCTGAGAAAAAGGGGTACTCTGAAATTGTTTCATCAAAATAGCGAAACAGAAACTCGACAAATCTTCCTGCGTTTTGAGTGTAATTGTCAATTCCGTCAACAATGGTTTTTGATATTGCGCTGCTTATATATGCATATTTTTCCTCTTTGAAGTAACCCTCTGGCTCGTCTTGGTTCGCAAGTCTAAACATTCTGCCCTCCTTGATTTCACTGTTTTTTGTAAGTATTTTAACAGAAAAGTTCTGCCTTGACTATAGCCGAAGAACGGGCTACACCTTTGGCAATCTCCGCCGCTGACATTTCTTTGCGAGCGTCGTCCTGACAACTCCTTCCGTTATTGTTATCAAGGTAACAATAACGGATTCTGCTTTGGCGTCTTGCTTGACAGTTTCTAAAGTGTTACTGCTTTGTAACTCCACCGCCGCGCCCTGCGCGGCGTATGTCGATCTCGACCGATCCCGATCCGATCGTTGATGCGGCCCGTCGATCGATGATGTCGACGATCGAGACTACTCTTCCGCTTCCTCAGGTGTGTCCCCAGGCTCCGCAGCGGCGGTGGACGCGGTTTTCTTGGGGATCCATTTATAGGCTACGCCACAATCCCCGCATATAATATTGATGTTTTTCTTTGTCCCTCTTACGGATTGCCGGCAGCTCGGGCACGCATACTTAAAGCTGTGCGTTGACGTGGTTCCTTCCTCGTCGCCCGTATCCTTTAACTTCTGATTGCGATACCACGTGCCATCGAAGGGATATGGAAGCTGTTCGTTCAGATCCAGAAGGTACTTCTCGTTGCCCTTTGACGTCGTGTTGTACCCGCTGCTCTTTCGAAAACAGGTCAGTTTGAATACGGTCTCGGCGACTTCCTTGAACTGCCGGTTGTGATAATATCCGTTCCTTGACGTTTCCTTGATGTCTTTCCTGTGGCAGTACACATGAACGAGTTCGTGCAGAATTGTGTCAATCGCCTCGGCCGGCTGTATGATGCAGAATTTGTCCGGGTTAATGCACAGCTCGTCCCGCTCGACATCGTTCACCGTCCACGCGTTCGGCGCATACCGTCCGTACCCGCCCCGGAGCTGCTGCACGTTGACGATCAGCTTGTTCTCGTCCATCCCAAACTTACGCGCCAGGAACATCACGTTTTCCCGCACGGCCTTTTCGATCTCGTGCAGCTGCTGCATGTTCTGAAATCCTGATTTCGGTTCCATATCCCGCTCCTTTCCCTTGGTTTTGAATGTTAACATTCAATTTAGTTCATTGTATACTCTCCCACCCCCGATTGCAAGCACATTACGGTTTTTAAAGCGCCGAAAGCGCAAGAATTAACCGTTCGTTCAACAAATATCCCCCTCTTTTCCTTGTCAATGTATCTTGAACGCCCTCTATTATCTTGAAATCCCCCGCGATTTGTGCTATTTTGACCTTGTAACGACAACTGCATCTTTCCTTTTTTGCAAAGGAGTCTATTATGGAACCTACTGGTAGTGGCGCTGGTCGCGCATATCAATCTTCCGATCCTTCTGCGAACGGTCCGGTATACCATTCGCAGTCTATGGATGCTGCCCTCGCGTCGGCATCCGCCTTCACAGAAGCAGAAAATCAGAAACTCGACGATGAAAGCAAGGAGTTTGAAGCCTCGGCCTCGGAAATGGTGTCCGCTGCGGAGGCTTATGAACGTCACCTTCATCCGGTCAAAATGCGGTTCCGCGGGTTTCTGCGCAAGTTCGGCGCTCTGATTTGCCGGATCACGACGTATGTCTGTCTCGCCGGGCTGGTTGTTGACTCGGTACGTTTGCTTTTGGGAATGATCCTCCTGCGTCCGTCTTTCTGCCGACCGACGCCGTGGATGCTTTTATGGCTGCTTCCGCTGATTTTAGTCCTTATCTTTGGCAATCTGAGCCAGTCCTTTAACTACAACCGCCCGAAGAAGATCGCGTTTTACACGCTGTGCGGGCATATGGTTGTTAGTCTTGTGCGATGCGTTTACGCGCTCAGCTTCTCGCTCGGCATGTATTTCTGGGCTTGGATACCTGTGCATCCGCTTCTGCCGTCCCGCTTTGTGTGGTTTTTTGCGATGTACTGGATCGCATTCCCTGCGGCGGCTGTTGCGCTGCAGAGCATCAGTTATCTGTCGAACAACGTGCTGCAGGATCTGTCGTGGGTGTTGGACTTCCGTATGGCGGAGGTCCACGACTTCCGCACGAACAAGGACGAGGCGTACGATGCGCACTATGTACGTGACAGCGAGACCGCCGAAGTTGTCCCGATCCTGGAAACCGACCGCTTCCTGCACACGCTGGTCATAGGTGCCACCGGTACCGGTAAGACCGCACTGATTGCCGACAACATGATCCGTGACGATATCAACAAGCGCTGCGATAACGAGGATATCCTGCGGCAGCGGCTGGAGGATATGGTCAAAGGGCATCGCGCTACGATGGCCCGCCGTCTTGACAAGGAAATTGATTGGCGGCCTGAAGATGTGCGTCCCGAGCCCGGCTGTGAGGAAGAGTATTACTACTATCTGTTCAAATACCGTACCTGCGGCTATACGCTGGTTGCGCCGGACAATGCCCTGTCGGAAACCATCTATCGGATGTGCCTTGACCTGGATATCCCCGTGAACCGAATCGAGCCGACCTTATTGTCGGACGGATCGCGGGCCCACGGCTGGACGGGCTTTAACCCGCTGTATATCTCTCCGTCCATTCCTTCGTGGATGTACAAAGACGAGATCGTGCGCCGTGCAACGCTGGTTGCGGACGTTATCGGTTCGATCAACCGAGGCACGGGATCCGACGTGTATTTCGAGACCGTGAACCGTTCCGTAACGATCTGCGTTCTGGTCGAGCTGTTGTTCGGCTTCCGCTACGTTCACCCGGAGCGCGACAAACGCCCCTGCCCTACGCTTGAGGATTTTTTGTATCTGCTCAGCGATTTTTCCCGCATTGCGATCTATAACGATGCGGTGCGCAAGTATGAAACGACCAACGCCTTCCAATCGTACGTGGATTTCGTCAGCAAGGATATGCTCGCCGGATATTCGTCCGAGAAGAGCCGTCTGGATAAGTCCGGCTTGTTCGTCCAGGCACGAGGCCTTCGCTTCAACGTGCAGGCACTTCTCAACAACCGCTCCTTCCGTGATGTTTTGTGTGCGCCGGTATCGATGGATATTGACCGTGCGCTTGCCGAGGGCGAGATCACGCTTGTAAATTATGGCTATGACCAAGGACAGGCGGATGCCGCGATGTTCGCCGGTTTCTTCCTGCGTTGTTTCTTTGATTCCGTATACCGCCGTCCCGGCTCCGAGAAAACGCGTCTCCCGCACTTTCTCGTGAATGACGAGGCTTCCATCACGCTGGAGTCTGTCGGTGCAGCGTATGAGCGTGCAGCCGTTCTGTTCCGTAAGTACCGCGTATCGATGACGCTGATGATGCAGTCGCTGGCGCAGCTCGATAAGAACGATGAAACAAAGTACGCAAAGTCCGTACTGCTCTCTTCCTGCTCCACGCAGATCGTGTTCGGACGTATCTCGCCGGAGGAAATGAAACTCTACAGCGAGCTCGGCGGTACGAAGAACGTGACCAAGGAGCAGCATACGGAGACCACGACCGCCCTTACGGTCGAGAACCCGACGGCTTCCCTCGGCACCCGTGAAATGGTGACGGAGGAGGAAGTCTTAAAGGGTGGCGGCGTACGGTATCAGAAATTCCAGAAATATACCGTGTTCACGGTCAGGAACGGCTCTCCTCTTTTACCGTTTATCGGCATGTCCGAATTCCGCGACAAGGCAAAGGACGTCAAGCGCAAGCGTTATCCGTCCCGCTTTGTGGAGCTCTCCCGGAACGGTCTTCCGAACGAAGTGCCGGAGGACGTTAAGGAAACGATCTCGCAAAATGCCCAGGATGCGGCGCAGAACGACGAGTTCCTTCCTCTGTCGGATCTGACGAACGAGGAATACCGTGCGATGCGCTCCGTGGATCTTGATGCACTTTTGGCAGACCTTCCCGCATCGGAAGAGGGTTCTGTTTCGGAGCAGACAGGCACTGCTGCGCCGGAGGCAGAGCCAAAGAGGGAAACCATCAACGGATATGCTGCCGCAAGCGGTGAGGCTGAGATCTTTGACGAATAAAGGGGGACAGTATGACAGAACGGACCATTTTTTCATATACGAACGAAGCGACCGCGCAGGTTGAGATCTCTGCGGATCGCGATATCAACGCCCTTCGGAGCTTTGTCCGCGCGGGACGGTTCTCCGATACGGACGCCGCCCTGATGAAGGGGGTCGCGTTGGCGGGTTATGCTAACCGCTACAACATCGAGCGCTACATGCTCGCCCAGACGGAATACAAGGTTGCCACGAAACGGTTTTTCCCGGCCAACGTCAACAAGCTCGTCGACGCAGGGTTTTTGGTGCGTCTGTACGTGTCCTACGGCGATCACACCGAAAGTCCGCGCATTTATGCCCCGACGGTTGCGTGCAGTGCTCTCCTTCCGCAGCTGCTCGGGCAGAAAAAGGCGCAGTTCCGCTCTGGACTTCCGCTGCAGCCGACCGTGACGATCCTTTCCAAGGCGGCGGCGTTTCAGTGCTATGTTGCCATGATGACGGATCCGGTCTTCAGCGGTGCTTCCCTTACGCTATGGCCGACCGTGACGGTAGGGAAATTCGCGGCGACGCCGGCGCTTTGCGCGGAAACGTCTTCCGCCTGCCTGTATGTCATCGTGGTCCGCAGGGAGGAGGCGCATCAGGAACGCGCCCTGACGGATGCGGAAGCATTGTTCACGCTTCTGTCCGGCAGCGGGAAGAAAGGTGCCATTCTCTTCCTCTGCGAAGATGTGCTGCACACGCAGATGGTGGCAGCGGCGCTGCCCGCTTCTCTTCGGCTCCAGCCGGAGGCAACGCTGTTCTCGTATGACGCGGCGATGATCGAGGTTGAAAACATGATTTCGTTGTTCCGCGCCAAGGCCGGCAGCGGATCAACGACGCTTACACGGACGGAATTGTCGCCCATGGTATAATTTCTGCTTGACTTTACGGTATGTTGATGCTATTCTCTAAGTGTAATTATTGATATTGGTCACGGAGTGACGGCGGATACGCAACATCATTGGATGTTTTGCTGTCCGCCTTTTTTGTGCATTCAGTCCGATTGTTCGATGCACCCGGAGGCCACGAGTTGACCCATCGAGCCCGCAAATCGCGGGCAGAACAGGTTCGGAAAGGAGGGTTTATGGCAGGTTTAGCCATGCAACTCAGAAATGGGCAACGCTGCAGGATCTGCGGCAAGCCCGACTTTTGTTACCGGCTGCCGATCCCGGCAGCCATAATCCCGGAAGGTTGGGCCGGAGACGATTTCTATTCCGTCTGCAACCGCACCGGCGGCACGGTTTCGGTCGGAGACGTCGTAATGGGCGTCAACGGCGAAACTTATGTTGCCAACCATGACTACTCGGCAAGCAATAACGGTGTCGGAAACGGCATCCGCTTT
>JAFZJT010000014.1 GCA_017553815.1 Clostridia bacterium | reverse complement strand
GTCCTATGCGAAAAATATCCATGACGGTTCCTTTTAAGAAAACGGTTCGGAATTTGAAAAAAGCGTGGTCGAAGCTTTGCTTCTGCCTGCGCTTTTTCAAACTGGCTGTTACAATATATCGACGCGATACTTGATATTGCCCTTAACGGTCGCGGCACGCACGACGGTGCGGATGGCCTTCGCGATCCTTCCCTGCTTGCCGATGATCTTGCCGGTATCGTCCTTGGAAACGGTGAGAGCAATGGTAACAACGTTCGCATTGTCACCGCTTTCAACATCTTCGCTCACATTCTCCGCCTCTTCGGCGTTCTGAACATCGGAAGCGTTGGGCTTGAGTTCGACCTTTACCGCATCGGGTTCATCAACGAGGTTCTTGGCGATGTATTCTACAAGCTCCATGACCTCGGCAGTTGTGATGATCTTCTTTTCTTCCATCAGTCGATAACGCCGTTCTTCTTGAACAATCCGCGAACGGTCTCGGTGGGCTGAGCGCCGTTCTTGATCCACTGCCTGGCCTTCTCCGCGTTCACAACGACCTCAGCGGGATCGGTGAGAGGATTGTAGTAGCCGATCTCCTCAACGAAAGCACCGTCACGGGGTGCGCGGGAGTCCGCAACAACGATACGGTAGAAGGGAGCCTTCTTTGCGCCCATTCTGCGAAGCCTGATTTTAAGCATGGTAGTTCCTCCTAAAGAAAATTGAATTTGTATGCTTTATTATCCAAACGGCAGAGCCGATTTTGGTGAAGTTTACTGCGGCAGTCCCTGCTTGCCGAAGAGCCCGCGCAACAGGCCCTTGCGCTTTTTGCCCTTGCCGGTGAACTGCTTCATAAGCTGACGCGACTGCTCAAACTGCTTTAAGAGCCTGTTCACATCCTGAACGCTCGTTCCGCTTCCTGCGGCGATGCGCTTTTTGCGGCTCGCGTTCAGAAGCTCGGGCTTTCTGCGCTCCTTGGGTGTCATAGAGGTTATGATGGCCTCCATCCTGCCCGTCGCCTTTTTATCGATCTCTACATCCTTGAGCTTGGATGCGTCGATCCCGGGCATCATGCCGAGGATCTCCTCCATGGAGCCCATCTTCTTCATCTGCTGGAACTGCTCAAGGAAGTCGTCGAGCGTGAACTCGTCGTTTTTGATCTTGTTGGCAAGCTCGAGCGCCTGCTTTTCGTCAAAAGCTTGCTCCGCCTTCTCAATAAGGGTAAGCACGTCGCCCATACCGAGTATCCTCGAAGCCATGCGGTCGGGATAGAAGGGCTCGATATCGGTCAGTTTTTCGCCGATACCCGAGAACTTGATGGGTTTGCCCGTTACCTCGCGAACCGAGAGTGCCGCGCCGCCGCGCGTATCGCCGTCAAGCTTGGTGATGATCACGCCGGTGAGGCCGAGCTTTTCGTTGAAGGTTTTAGCTACGTTGACTGCATCCTGACCCGTCATGGCATCGACAACGAGCAGGGTTTCGGCGGGCTTTGCGTATTCCTTTATGGCTGCGATCTCGTCCATCATGCCTTCGTCGATATGGAGTCGACCTGCAGTATCGATGATAACAAGATCCATCAAGCGGCTCTCGGCAAACTCGATGGCTTCACGGACAGTCTTGACAGGATCCTGCGTTCCGCGCTCAAAAACGGGAACATTCACCTTTTCGCCGACGACCTGAAGCTGCGTGATAGCCGCGGGACGGTAGATATCGCAGGCAACGAGAAGTGGCTTTTTCTGCTGTGTCTTGGCAAGATACGCCGCGAGTTTGCCCGCCATAGTCGTTTTACCTGCGCCCTGAAGACCTGCAAGCAGGAAGATCGAGGGCTTTCTCGGACCGAACTCAAGCTTTGAGACTGTGCCGCCCATTAGCGAAGTCAGCTCCTCGTTGACTATCTTGATTATCTGCTGTGAGGGCGTGAGGCTCTCAAGTACCTCAGCGCCGACTGCCCGCTCGGAAACGGTGTTGATGAAGGACTTTACAACGGTAAAGTTTACGTCCGCTTCGAGCAGCGCAAGCTTGACCTCGCGCATCGCTTCCTTGACTTCCTTTTCGGTCAGTTTGCCGCGATTGCCGAGTTTCTTAAAAATATTCTGAAGCTTTGAAGAAAGACCCTCAAATGCCATCGTTACCCTCCGTAATATCCGAAAGCTCGGAAAGTAGAGAAAACAGTTTTGCGTATTTAGGCTCGTGATCCGCATTTATGCCCGCAGAATCAAGCTCTTTGGCGATCGAGCTAACAAGCTTTTGGATGCGCCTGTCCTTTTCAACGAGATGAAGCTTATTCTCCATCTCCAAAAGCGCTTTTTCTCCGCGCGCGATAGCGTCGCGAACGCCTTGGCGGGATATACCCTTCTGCTCGGCGATCTCGCTGAGCGAAAGATCCTCTTCGCAGCTGAGGCGCAGCGCTTCAAGCTGAGTATCGGTCAGAAACGAGCCGTAGTAATCAAGGAGAAAGCTTAGTTCCAATCTGTCGAGCATGCGCACCTCCTTGATTGCTGTAAAGGTTTTTAACTTTACAGTGAAATATTATAACAGTTTTTTTCAAAAAGTCAACTCAATTTCGATAGTTAAAAACATATATTTTGAATCATGCGTTCTCTTTGTTGTCGAAAAGCCCGTGAATCATTTCAATGAATTTACGGTAATTAGGTGGAAATGCGTTAATTCCGCGCGCACTTATAAGCGAACCGTTATCAAGCACGATCTCGAGCCAAAATCCTTGACCATCACAAACGTCAGGATCGGTTTCATTAAAGCCGTTCCATGAAGCAATATCGAGCCTTTCAAAATCCTTGACAATCTCGCCGTAGAGTTCAAGGCTGCCGCTGCGCCGCCTTGCCAGGCAGTTTTTTCGTGAACGCTCTCCATTGTCATCATCCCACCAGTTTCCGAAATAATTGGAAATGCGAAGTCCTTTTTCGGTTCTGATAAGCTCATATTCATTCTCTTCGGCGGTTCTGCCGTACTCGTGAAGTACGAGTTTCTTAAACCGCAGCGCTGCGAATGTTATCGAACGATGCCTTTTCTTTCTATCGAAGTAAATGCCGAAAGCGGCAGCAAGAATTATTACGATTGCGAAAATGATTATCAAAGCGGTATGGAGCATATTTTCTCTCCCTTCAAAACATTTGGGTCGAGGCATAAGCCCGACCCAATGAGGAAACCAATATTTGGGGGAATTACAGTGAATCGCCGAAATCAGCTCTGAACTTCTCGGCAAGCTTCTCGGGCCAATCGGAATTTGAGTCGAGCGCGTCGTAGAAGTTATGAGTGCCTTCGGTCTCAAAATGCAGACCGCCGATCAGCTCGCGGTTATCGTAGAGCCAGCAGATACGGTCGATAAGGTAGTTCATCTGGGAAACGGTGTAAACCCTGCGCGGAACCGCGAGGCGAACAAGCTCCATCGCGCCATAGGGCTCCACGCTCGGATCCTCCCAAGGCTCGTCGATGCCGCCGCGCTCCATACCGCGAGCACCCGATGCGATATAAACCGCAGCTGCGAGCGCACCTGCAGGATAATCCTTCCTTGCGATATGCGGAATGAACTTCATCGCGTCAAGATGACAGCCAAGACCTCCGGGAGGGGTGACTACGGGGATACCCGCATCCTCAAGCTCGTTTGCCAGATACTCAATGAACTGCGGACCCTGCGCTATGACGTTTTCATCCATCGTGTCGTCGAGGCCAACCCTGATCGCCTCCATCTCCTTGACGCTCATGCCGCCGAAGGTCGGATAGCCTTCAAAGGAGGAAACGAAGGTTTTGATGTATTCAAACTGCTTTTCATCGTTGAGGATGATAGCGCCTCCCCTGCCGAAGCCGAGCTTGCGGGCGGAGAAGTAAATGATGTCCATAGCGTCCGCCATGGTGCGCACTATATCGCGAATGCTTCTATTCTGATAGGCATTCTCACGGGTCTTGATGAAATGGAGATTGTCCTGAAGGAGGCTCGCATCGAGAATTGAAAGCACGCTGTATTTCTTGCAGAGCTCCGAAACCGCGAGCATATTGTCGAGCGAGATTGGCTGACCGCCGATAAGATTGGTGCCGGCTTCGATGCGAACGAATGCAACCTTGCTCCCCTGCTCCTTGAGCACCTTTTCGAGCTTTTCAAGGTCGAAATCGCCCTTGAATGGATCGCTGCTCTGCCTCTCAAGACCATCTTCGCGCAGGCAGATCACGAAATCGCCGCCGCAATACTTGATCTTGCCAACGGAGGTACCGAACTGGAAGTTCATCGGAACGATACTGTCGGGCTTGGGCTGAACGTATGCAAGCGCGAGCATGTGCTCGCAGGCTCTGCCCTGATGGACGGGAAGGAAGTAATCCTTATTGAATATCTCCTTCATCTTCTCGGCAAGCCTGAAATAGGTCTTGCTTCCCGCGTAGCAGTCGTCGCCGATCATCATCGCACCGAGCTGCTCATTGGTCATCGCGTTCACGCCGCTGTCGGTGATCATGTCGAGATAGACGTCCGCAGAGTTCATCCGGTATGAATTGAAGCCCGCACGGCGAACAGCCTTCACCCTCTCTTCAACGGGAAGGATCTCGGTTTTCTGAACGATGCAGACTTTATGCATCTCGAGGGGAAGCGCATTTCTTCTGTAATATCCAACCTTATCCATTATAAGCTCCTTTCGGATCAATCGCATGTTTTTGTTACTGTCGTTGCCTAAAAGCCAATTTCAGACAACGTTTACATATTATACAAGACGTACTGCAATGTCAATCGTTTTAACGAAGTTATTTACTACCATTAATAAATTTGCCACAATTAAGTTATTAATTACTCAAAATAATTTTCAAGTGCAGTGTCAGCAAATAAGTATCGCTCCGCGCCAGCGAAGCGATACAAGTGTTATTTGGGATCATTCGGTGATATATGCCTTGATCAGTTCAAGCATGTTCTTAACGCCATCGATGTGCGAGCGCTCATAGCCGTGCGAAGCGTATACGCCGACACCGATGAGTCCGTGGCGCATATCGTAGCCCGCGTCGAGTGCGGCGTCGGCATCCGAACCGTAGAAGGGATAAACGTCGAGCGCGTAATCGAGCTCATGCTTTTTGGCAAGCGAAACGAGCCTGTCGGTCAGCTCATAATTGTACGGACCGTGGGAATCCTTGACGCAAATTGAAACCTGATGCTCCTTGCATTCGAGACCTTCGCCTACGCAGCCCATATCGACGCTGATGATCTCTTCGGCATCGGCGGGAAGACCGCTCGAGCAGCCGTGACCGACCTCTTCAAATACGGTGAGATAGATATAGACCTTGCGCGTTAGCCTTATCTCCCCTTCCTTGATCCTTCTTGCAACGTCAAGAAGAATGGCGGCGCTGAGCTTATCATCGAGGAAGCGGCTCTTGATATAGCCGGAGGCAGTGACTCTCGTGCGCGGGTCGAAGCAAACGAAGTCGCCGGTTGCGATGCCGAGAGCCTTGGTATCGTCGGCAGAAAAGACCTTTTCATCAAGAACGAGCTCCATGCCGTCCCAATCGCGCTTCTGCTCGCTGTATTTGCCGTTGACGTGAACAGAGGGGTCGTTCATCTGGAAGCAACCCTCGTAGACCCTGCCGTCCCGAGTATAAACGCGCGCGTTCTCGGTCTCCGCGTTGTTTGCGTTCATGCCGCCGATACGGGTAAGCTTCAATCTGCCGTTGCCCTTGATGCCGGCAACCATGCAGCCGAGCGTGTCGATATGCGCCGAAAAGACCGTCGGTGTGCCTTCTCCGCCAAGGCAACACAAAACGCAGCCCTTGCGCGTCATTTCCGGCTTAAAGCCGAGCTTTTCAAGCTCGCCCGCCAGATATTCGGCTGCCTTTTTGGTGTAGCCGCTGGGGCTGTCGATAGCCATAAGCTTTCTGAGTTGATCTATAACGTAATCCATGTTTTCCTCCGATTGAATAGTTTTTAGTTTAGATTGATTTACTTTATCAGATAGAAGCTGTTCTGCGCGTCATGGAGCTTTTTATACTCGCCGCCAAGCGCGATCAGCTCATCGTGACTTCCCATTTCGACGATACCGCGCTCATCGATGACCGCGATCTTATCGGCGTTGCGCACCGTCGAGAGCCTGTGTGCGATAACGAGCGTGGTCCTGCCCTTGCTTAGGCGCTCGAATGCGGCGGTAATGCGCGCCTCCGTAGCCGAATCAAGCGCGCTTGTGGCCTCGTCGAGAATGAGTATCGGCGGGTTTTTAAGGAAGATTCGCGCGATGGAAACGCGCTGTTTCTGTCCGCCCGAAAGCGTTATGCCTCGTTCGCCGACAACGGTATCGTAGCCGTCGGGCATCTTCATAATATCGTCGTGGATTTCGGCAGCGATGGCGGCGCGAACTATCTCTTCGTCGGTAGCGTCTATCCTTCCGTAGCGGATATTGTCCTTGATGCTCGCAGCGAAAAGGAAAACGTCCTGCTGAACTATGCCGATATTTCGGCGAAGCGATTCGAGAGTAACGCTTTTGATATCCTTGCCGTCAACGGTGATGCTTCCGTCAACAGTCTCATAAAATCGCGGGAGCAGATGACAAAGGGTCGTCTTTCCTCCGCCGGACGGGCCGACAAGCGCAACGGTCTCCCCCGCCTTTATATGCAGACTGATGGTCTCAAGCACGTTTCGAGGATTCTCTTCGTCCGTCTCGTATGAGAAGGTGACGTTATTGAAATCGATATCGCCTTTAACACCCGTAAGCTCGACGGCGTTCGGCGCATCCTCTATCTCGGGCACAGTGTCGAGCAGCTCCGTGAAGCGCTTGAAGCCGGCCATGCCCATTGCGTACTGCTCTGAGAATGCGGCAAGCTTTCTGATCGGGTTTGTGAAGGATGAAACGTATAGAAGGAATACGATGAGCGTGGTGTGATCCATCCTTCCGCGCATGATCAGAAATCCGCTGACGGTCAGCACGAGTACGCCCATTATGGAGGTGAAGAATTCCATGCCTGCATGGAACAGCCCCATCGTTTTATAATAGCGGCGCTTTGATCTTATGAAGATACTGTTTCCTTTTTCAAACTTCTCTATCTCGTAGCTTTCGTTAGTAAAGGCTTTTGCAACGCGCGCACCGCTTATCGAGGACTCGATATCGGCATTGATTATCGCAACACCATCCTTGACCTTGCGTGAAGTGAGGCTCATGTGCGTTCTCAGCTTCATAACAAAGATCATGAGAAGCGGCACGGTCAGTATCAAAACGAGCGCGAGACGCCATTCGATAAACAGCATCGCAATGAACGCGCCGAGAAAAGTTACGACCGAGATGAACACGTCTTCGGGGCCGTGATGCGCGAGCTCGGTCACGTCGAAAAGATCGTTTGTGCAGCGCGAAAGCAGCTTGCCTGTTCTCGATTTATCGTAGAAGCTGAAGCCGAGCTTTTGAAGATGCGAAAAAACATCCCTTCGCATATCGGCCTCTATATTGACTCCAAGCGTATGTCCGAGATAGGTAACGATGAAGGTAGCTGCAGTACGGAGCAGATACATGCCCAAGCAAGCCGCCATCAGGATAAAAAACGGTGCATACTTCGGCGAATCTGGCGTTAGATAATCGTAGAGAGCCTTTCTTGAGATGAGCGGATACGAGATATCCACAGCCGAGATGAACATCGCGCAGGCCATATCGGTTAAGAAAAGACCGATATGGGGCTTGTAGTAGGAAGCAAAGCGAGCGAGTGCATTTTTTCTGCTTTTATTATTCTTATCTTCCATCGTGCTTACCTGTTGTTTTCTGTTTCGTTGGCAGAAGTGGGCTGCTCTCCGGCGGCTTCGTGCATACGCTTTACAATACCGAGCAGCACGAATGCGGCGGTGAACATAAATATCGGGATGAGCACATTGATTTTAAATACCCAGATAAGGCAAAGAAGGATGAATGCGCCGAGAGTCAGTCCGATAGCAATAAAGCTTAAAACTTTTTTCATTTAGCTGTATCTCCGTTTGGAATCATTTGCTTTGATTTTAGCATACATTCGGTTTCATTTCAACGTAGGAATGATATTATATTCTCTTTTCTATAGGTTTATTCGCAACCGGCAGCATATAAAGAACCCGCGCCTAAGCGCGGGTCAAATAGATATCGGTTTCAAAAGCGATTATCAGCCAAGCTCGGAGAAGAACTTGATGGTGCGGACCATCTGGCTGGTGTAGCTGTTCTCATTGTCGTACCAAGAAACGACCTGAACCTGAGTGTCGCCGTTCGGAAGGGGCAAAACCATGGTCTGAGTCGCATCGAACAGGGAGCCGAAGGTCATGCCGATGACATCGGAGGAAACGATCTCGTCGGTGGTATAGCCGAAGGACTCGTTTGCCTGAGCCTTCATCGCCTCGTTGATCTGATCGACGGTCACGCTGCCCTTAACGACCGCGTTGAGCATGGTGGTGGAGCCGGTTGGCGTGGGAACGCGCTGAGCCGCGCCGATGAGCTTGCCGGAAAGCTCGGGGATTACAAGACCGATGGCCTTCGCAGCGCCGGTGGAGTTGGGAACGATGTTCACCGCGCAGGCACGGCTGCGGCGGAGGTCGCCCTTCTTCTGGGGGCCGTCAAGGGGCATCTGATCGCCGGTGTAGGCATGGATGGTGCACATGATGCCGCTCTGGATGGGAGCGAG
>JAFZJT010000142.1 GCA_017553815.1 Clostridia bacterium | reverse complement strand
TTGCATGACGCATGATCCGCTGCACCACCGGAAGCGAGAGCTGCGCGTCCACGGCTGCTGCCGTGCCTGTCGTATGCCTGCATGAGTAAGGAGGCAGTTGTCGGCATCCACATGCTTCGAGCTTTGCGTAATAGGTAGCGTAGAAGCTGTCCTTGTTCGCACCGTAGAGTTTGCGGCCTCCGTGAAGCTCCATGCGCGCGGCCACGACCGACTTGAGGAAATCCGCGAGCACTATGGCATTGCTCTTTCGAGTGGATGTCTTCAAGCCGCAGCCGATAATCTGCCTGTTCTCGAGGTCAATCATGTGCTTCTCGCACTTGAGCAGTTCTCCCGGCATCATGCCCGTATAGATCATCAGCAGAATATACCCCACCCATGTGTCGCCGCCGTTGAACGCCGCCCAGAATGCCTTGACCTCCTCCGCGCTGAACGGGACAGGCTCGGACTCTTCGAGCTTGGGCAGCTCCATGTAGTCCGCGAGGTTGCTCTGCACATACTGCTGCGCTCCGGCGATCTTATAGAGGTGCGAGAGGATCGTCTTGATGTCCTTGGCCGTGTAGTAGCTGCGCCCCTCGATCAACGCCTGCAAATGGGCTATGTCGAGTGCCGCAATGCTTGCATAGCGCATGTCCCCGAGCTTATCGTACGCGATTTGGTAGGCAGTCTTTTTGGATTTGCCGAGCTTGGTCAAGCCGGTGCGCATATATGTATCCCAAAGATCGCAGATCCGCGCGCCCTCTTTGCGATCGCTGTAAGCGGTATCTGTCAAAAGATTGCTGCAATACTCAAGCGCCTCTTTTTTGGTCGCAAATCCGCCTTTGGTGCGGCGTATGCGCGTGAGCCGTTTTTCGCCTTCGCGCGGTTTAAAGCCCACCGTCACCTGCGCCGTCCACGTTTTTCCACGCTTGTAAGCAGTGCCGCTCCCGTTCGGGCGGACTTTGCGGCGCGCCGATGGCGGCTCCTGCCGTGCTCCGCACAGAGCGCAAAACGCTCCATCTGGCGCTTCTTTTTGGCATTTCCTACAGATCAATGCCGCTCACCTCCATTTAATTCTTGCATTTTTATTGTATATCGAAAAAACCACGTTTGCAATTCTTTTTTTCTCATTTGTGCAAAAGTTGCTCCAATTCGTCCTCGCGCACGATCTTAATATCAAATCCTTGCGCGATAAGATCCTCGACTCTGCGCTCCTTGCTGCTTTTGCCGTCCGCGCCGACGACAAACGGATCCTGTTTGCCGAGGATCAAATAGTTTAACGATCGCACCGCACTCGAGCGCACCGAAGCACCCCGGTTAACGAACATTTGCGTTAAATCTGCCCTGGTGTATTTTTCGAACTCGCCCGAAATAACCACATTCTTGCCGAAAAACACCGAATCGGTATCGATCGGCTCGGTTGCGCTGACCGTCTTTGGGCTCGGAGCTTTGGTGTAAACCGGTTTTTCAAAAAATTTCTGCGGCTTAAGGTCTGCAAAAGACCTTGATCTGATCGAGTAAAAGCGCTTGAGATATGCCGCAAGTGAGCTGCTGCCCACGCTCTCGACCGAGCGGATCACGATGGCGGCGCAGGTCTTGACATCATCGAGCGCGTTGTGGTGCGCTCCCATATCGACGCCGAAATATGCGGCGCGCTCCGCAAGCGATGAACCGACATCATCACAGACTTTGCTCGATATTGCGATACTGTCATAATAGGTAACCTCCGGCTTATCGAGAGCATAGAATGCCAGGCACTCATGCAGCACCGACATGTCAAATTGAGCGTTGTGCGCGATGACCGGGCACGATCCGCCAAAATAACGGTCGATTTGCCGCCAAATTGCAGGGAACTGCGGCTCGTTTTCGACCATTTGCGGAGTTATGCCGTTTATCTCAATGTTTCTCGCGCCAAATTCAAGGCTTGGCGGTTTTATAAGGTAATACTCGGTCTTCACGATCTGCAGATCTTTTACGCAGGCAATGCCGATCGAGCACGCGCTGTGGTTTGCGTTATAAGCTGTTTCAAAATCGATCGCAACAAAGTCAAACGCCATATCCTCGCACTGATTCGGCTGTGCTTTTGCCTCAGGTTCGCTTGTTGACGGTGCAGCTTCCTCGGCGGGTTTGACCTCCGGCGCCAATGGCGGCGTGATGGCGGTGATCTGCTGCGCCGCGACCTGCTGCTGTGGCTTGTCCTTCTTGGCGATCAAGCTAATGCCTGCGTATCCCAGGGCGCCGGCCATCATAAAGCAAAATGCGGCAGCTATGATGTCGCCCTCGATCGCAAGCGATATCGTCGCTATCTCAAAAAGCACCGCGATCATAAGCATCGGGATGCCGAGTGTCAAGCGCAAAAGTTTTTTCATAAGCCTATCTCCCTTAATAGTTAAATTTCCCACGGAGCTCGACGACAACGCCGAAGATCTGCACCGGCAGCTCCGCCACCTCTTTATTTGTATAAAAAAGCGGCTCAAACTCCGGATTTGACGGAATCAGCGATATTCCGTGCTCGGTCATCTTAACGCGCTTGCAGGTCGCCTCATCGCCGTTCATCAGAACTATGGCTATGCTGCCGTTATTGCAGTCCGGCTGGCGGCGCACGATGACCACGTCGCCGTCGCATATCCGCGGCTCCATGCTGCGCCCTTTGATCTTGAGCCCCACATATTCGCCGTTCTGCGCCATCGTTTCGGGGATCTCCTCCCAGTCGATGATCTCCTCCACTGCGTATAGAGGTATGCCTGCCGCCACTCTGCCGAGAACGGGGATCCGAACGGCGCCTGCGCTTGGCTGACCTAAAAGAGGGCTACTTGTTGGATCGTCATCTGCGCCGACGAGATAATCAATCGAAACTCCTAATATTTCGGACAGCTTTTTGAGCGCCGTTATATCCGGCTTATACCTTCCCGTTTCCCATAGTTAAAGATATTGCATGGCACTTAAAAGTGCATTACTCTATTTTCCCGATAAATCGGTAAAAAATCTCTACTTCCTGCTCTCGCTTTCCGTCCTCGCCCTTAATGGCTTCATGGACGAGGATTTTTTCGATCAGCGCATTCAGGTATTCCGCCGTCAGTTCGGTGGGGGTAACATACTGCTTCAGCAAGCTTATCCACTTTTCAGCATCAATCGCTGTTTGGGCTGCGGCTTCCGTAGCTTCGCGGAGCTGCTCTATTTTTGCATCCAATTCCCGCTGCTCCGTCTGATACTTTTGAGAGAGCATATTGAAGTTGTACTCCGTAATGCGAGCGGCAGACCAGTCCTCATACATCTTGGCGAAAAGGGCATCCACTTCCGCTTTGCGCTTCTCCGCCTTTTTCAGATCGTTCTCCTGCCGTCTTCTTGCGGAGCTTCGCTCCTTATCGCTGGCGTTGAGCAGGCGTTTCAGAAGTTCATCCTCGTTCTGCTGCGCCAGTACAGACCAGTATTGCAGACGGGAGAGAACATAGGCATAAAGCACATCGTAACGGATATAGTGCATGGAGCATTGGCGTAATCCCTGTCCGTACTTGCTGCAATGGTAGTGTGCGTAAGGATTCTTGTTCTGCTTGTTTACACCGTATGCCAGCGACCAGCCGCAGTCCGCGCATTTTACCAAACCGGAAAAAATCTGCGTAGTTCCGTCCTTTTGCTTTCTGCGCCTGTTGCTGATCTGCTCCTGCACTTGCCGGAACACATCTTCGGATATGATCGCCTCATGGGTATTCTCAACACGATACCATTCCTCTTGGGGCTTGCGAACCACCTTTTTATTCTTGAACGAAATGGTGCTCTGCTTATTATGAACGCTGTGTCCGATGTAGGTTTCCTCTTTCAGAATGCTTTTGACCTGCGCTATCGTCCACGCATAGGCTTTTTCCTCCGGCGCTCCGGCGTAGATGTTTGCAAAAGTGCCGTACCTTTGGAAATTCAGCCAACCGGGAGTCGGTACTTTTTCTTCGACCAAGATTCGGGTTATGCTGGCGGCTCCTCGGCCTTGAACAGCAAGATCGAAAATCTTTTCGATGATCCATCTTGTTTCGGTGTCAATCAGAAGATGTCCCTTCTTATCCGGATCTTTGATGTAACCCAAAGGGGCGTATGCTCCATAGTGTGCGCCGTTTGCAAACCGTGTCCGCAAAGCAGCCTTTACCTTTTTGCCGGTCTGCCGAGCGTGCATTTCATTCAGAATGTTGAGGAAGGGAGCAAGCTCATTCTCGCCTTTGATGGTGTCCACATTGTCATTGACAGCGATGTAGCGAACACCTTTGCTCGGAAAGTAGATTTCCGTGTACTGACCTGTCAGGATGTAGTTCCTGCCTAAACGGGATAAATCTTTGGTCACAACGCAGTTGATCTTACCGTCCTCAATGTCGTCGATCATCCTCTGAAAGCTTGGCCTGTCGAAATTTGTTCCCGACCAACCGTCGTCGATGTATTCATCTATCAAGTTCAGACTATGTTCGGCAGCATACTGACGGAGCATCATGCGCTGCGTTTGAATGCTTCCGCTTTCTCCTTGCAGCTCATCGTCACGGCTCAACCTCAGATAAAGTGCCGTGTTGTAAATCGTAGTATTGTGTGGTTGTTTCACCGTAAAAGTCCTCCTTCCAAAGAAACAACCCACGCTTACAATACTTTTGCTCAAAGCAGATAATACCATAAGCGTGGGCGTATATCAATGATACGAAATCATGCGGAAGAGGCTTTTTCAGCGGTATGCCGCACTATATCCACAATCAGATCTCCGATGGGCTTCCCGCCCGTGGCGAAATGTTCCGATATCTTTATGCGGCTATTTCCACATACGAAATACTGTGTGCCGTTTTCTGTTTTCATGACCTTCCCCGGCGTGGGCATCATAATTGTGCTTTTGTTTTTTGCCATCGGCATCCTCCATATTCGATTGTCAAGGTATTCGTGAGTGCAGTATTACACCTTCGGTATCAGCTCATAATCAAACCCCATCCTGTGATTGCAGTAGGTGCAAAGCTCTCGCTTCTCGCCAACGCGGAACAGACGATAGCCTACATTGCGGAAGTTATCCGCACAGGTCTTGCAAAGGCAAAGGATCAGGCTCTCCGGCACAGGCTGTATCAGCCCTACACTCACCGCCAAGGCGTGGTTTAAGCCCTCCACATGGTGCTTGGGCAAACGCCCGACGAACTTGCACAGTCTGCGCTTATCCACCGTTCGGAGCTGCTCTAAAAGGATTGTAGAGGGCAGCTCCAAGCCGTAGCCCGCCTCGATATGGTATTGGGTGGGCTGATTCCTGTTCATCTTTCGGCTGGTAATCGCCGCCACGATGACCGTTGGGCTGTATTTGTTGCCTATGTTGTTCTGAATGATAACAACGGGGCGATAACCCGATTGTTCGGAGCCGATGCCTTCGCCAAGATCGGCATAGAAAATATCGCCCCGCAAATATGTGTGTTCCATAATGTTCGACCTCCCTTACAGGTAATTTAGGCGGAGCATTCCGCCTATGTAGAAACCGGATATGGAACAGAATTAAGGTCGGCAGGATATAAATGTAGTCCCATCTCAATAGACCAGTCCCATGTCCGGCTTCGTATGATGACACGCGCCTATTTGTCCTCGACACCCCGGTGCGCGAAAGGGAAGTCATCAAGCGGCCGGTGGTTTACCGGCTCCACGGGAATTTCACCCCCGGCAGGTTCTCTGTCGGCTGCTCTCATTGCCTGCGACGGTTTTATCACGCTCGGACTGTGACTAAGCAGGAGTACCATTATACCTATTGCCTGTCATCGCCACGCCGGGAACCACCCAACGCTTATAACCGGCTGTTTCTCGCTCCCGACCGGAAAGTGCAAGCCAAAACAAGGAATGTGTCTTTTCGCTGCCGCTCCCGGACGATCATGGCGCAGCCGTTAAGCTGGCTTATGCTCATCACAATAGCAATAGGGATGTGCCTGATGAATGGGTATTCAGTTTTCAAAGTGCAAACCCATTCACCGCACAACGGAAAACAGGTGAGGATTTTTACGTCCTCACCTGTTTCCTAACTAATCGGGCATTTTGCAACCCATTAGTTCAAATATATTTTTAATTTCTTCAGCGCAGCCTTTACCGACTTTTCTATCGCCTGCCTGCTGCACCCTTCCAGTTCAGCGATTTGCTCATGTGTCAACTCACTGAAATAACAAAGGATCAATCTGCGGCGCTGTACGATTGGCAGACGGTCGATGGCTTTATGCAGCTCCTCACATTCAAGTCGGAAGCTCACGATGCTCTCCAAAGAGGACGGCGTTAGAAATGCCCTCTCATTCAGCGTGGCTTCTGTCAATTCGGAATGCTCATAGTGCTTGTCCACCTCATTCAAATGCCTAAGATCGTCCAGTTCAAATCTGTCGAGCAGATCAAACACGTCCTTTTCGATCTCCAAACAGTGTTCGGAGCCAGTCCCATCCTTGAATCGTATGTAATAGCGAACAAGACTGGTTCCGGCTCCGGTTGTGAAAATCTCGTATGGATTATCTATGTCCTTGCGCCGTTTCGGGCGCGGATCAGCGTGACTTGGATGTTTTTCATCCATGATATGTGGTTCTCCTTTCGATTGAATTTCTTGATTGAAATCCAACCGAAGGAGGCCCACGGCACCGCTTTACTGTTGGCCTCATTCAACTTCCTCCAAATTCGGATAAACTAAATCAGAGAGAGGAGGCTAACGCAAGAGCGTGCATGTATTATATAAATATAGCGCGGCAAAAACGCCACCGCTCTTATAACTTTAACAAATTTCTCATGTTGCAGATACGGCTTTATTACAGTACATTTTTTGATACTACGGATTTTTCGCGTCAAAGCAAAAGGCATCCGAGCGAGCAATGACGCTTGGATGCCTTTTAGTTGCGTTTCTAATGTTCAATATGTAGTTGCTTGTGAGTTTGTGCAAAAGTATTTACGGGATCTTTGGGGTAAGCAACCCATCCTCGTTGTAGGCATAGGTAACGCTTGTTCCAGTCTTGGAATAGCCCGTAAGCTGATTGCCGGTCCTGTCAATACTTTTTGACAGGACCATTCACTATGGATTAATTCCGTGTTTAGTTGTACAATGTTATCAGGCATAGTTCTGACCTCCCGGTAAGTTTTGTTGTGGTAACTCTATTTTACCAATCGGTCCGAACTATGTCTATTCTTTTATCCGCCCGTCGGACGGATTCTGAATTTGCGCAACTTATTGTACCTTACCTGTCGGTGTAGCTTATCTTGCCGTTTGTCGCTACGGTGAAGCTCTTTTCCGTGCTTGCCATGCAGCGGCCGGCGTGGTCGTACTCGAAGAACGTCGCACGGTTCGGGTTCGTCTTGTAGTTGCGAAGCTCATAGAGGTTGCCTTCGCCGTCAAGGTGCTCGAAGCAAGAATTGACTTCGAGCACCCTGAACTATGTAGCGAATTGTTTTAATCTAATCGTAGAACCTCAATAAGAGCTTCGTATTCACGAGATGTCTTATTCATATGCTTTGATACATAAGTTCCCACACTCTTCATAGCCTGTTCATCACCGAGAACGAAATCTTTTATTAGTGATACCGTTGCGGCTCTGACATGGTAATCTTTGCTGCAAAGCCCTTGGAGCAAAAGGTTAATATATTCCTTTTCGCCAAGAAGATACATGGCACAGCTGTAATGAGAAAGAACCCAAGCGCTCTTTTCCCGTTTCATCCGAGTTTTGAAAAACTTCTTTGTATCATCAATGCTATAATGGAAAGATACACACAGATCGGCAATTGATATAATCGCGCAACCACGAACAATCGTAGATCGGGCATTAACACGTTTTTTTAGTGCATCAATACACCTCTCATTGCCAATCAAACGAAGAGCTTCGCATGCCTCAGAAGCTATAATTTCATTCTTATCCCACATAAGCTGCCGAAGCAAACGTATTGCGGTCTCGTTTTGTTCTAGCCGTCCCAGTAATTCAATAGTATCG
>JAFZJT010000013.1 GCA_017553815.1 Clostridia bacterium | reverse complement strand
TGCGGCAAAAGTATCTCGCCCGCTGATGAGATCAGCTGAAGCGGTCTTCCCACTCTGAAACGAAGTTCCTCGACACAGATCCCGCTCGATGGATCGAGGAGCATTTTAAGCTCTTTCATCATTCTTGCGGGAGCTGCGCTTACGATGCTCTTTATCGTTTCTTCATCGTACCCGCACGCTTTTTGAGACACGGCAGCGATGCTCGAAGCCTTGCCTTCAATTTGATCCTCGGAAATGAACTCTATGCAGCTGTTTTCCCGCAAAAGCTCCATTCGTCTTCTCCCGCGTTAGCAGTTTGGTTTCCATGCTTGATTAACTATATGACAGGCGCGGGGTATGATACCTTGAACGGCTCAATAAAAAGTGCAAATTAGCGTAATAATTGTTGATAATTCTGTTTTGTTATCGTATGCGAATAAAACGGTTCGAGCCTTTACTCGGTTCATTCGGATCTTAAAATCGAAAAGTCTTTTGTTGAGCTCTTATGCGTGCTCCAATTCAATATGCCGTGGGTGAATCCCGTGAACAGCGCGCAGATCAGCATCATATCAAGCGCATCGTTTGATAGTTCAAAGCAACAGTAGCCGGTGTTAAGATACAGGATCAACGTATTCTCGGCTTCATAAAAAAGAGGCGAAAGCGCGCAAATTAGAAGCAGCGATCTGCCCCTGCCATTGAACGCAATATTCGCGAGCACCGCTAAAAGGCCGCAGGCAAGAAGCCCCGCATCATGCTCCAACAGGTCGCGAATAAAATGAAACAACAATGAAAGCGCGATAGATATAACGATCAACAGCACGGTTTGCGCGGCGCTTTGATGCCAGAATGCGTATGACGCTGCGGCGGTGCAGACAAATAAAATGGAAGCTGCGGAAAGCAATAGCTCTATCGATACATCGATCTCAAAGCGGCGAAGAATGAGTATCCCGACAAGGAACAGGCAGGCATATAATGCGTATGCTCTTTTCACGCGATCCCGATCGCATATAAAGCCGCTTGCATGAGCGACGATCAGCATCAATGAGGACATTACACTAAGTGGCATAAGAAACTCCGTTCACAAAAGCATTCATTTTAAGCCTTTGCCAAACGGAGCAATACTATTCATTATTTTGTTTAAACACTGCTATCGGTCATGCCTCGGCACGAAGCTTCAAATAACCTATCATTGCACCGGTCCGCCCCCTGTCGCGCCTGTATGAATAAAGAATATCACTGCGTTCAAAGGTGCATATTCCCATAGAGGATATGTTGTCCTGCTTTACGCCCGCATCCGTCAGCTGAATGATCAACGCTTCTTCGATATCCACGAAAGCCTTGCCATTCCTGCCGGTTTTTTTCAAACTTTCGCATGAAAACTCGGAAACGAAATCATCGGCGATGCTCTCATCCACCTCGAAGCAGTTTTTACAGATGCTCGGTCCAAGCGAAGCTATCATTGTTTCGGGTTCGCTTGTAAATTCTTCACGCATTCGTTCGGCTAAACGCTGTGCAACGCGCTTGAATGTGCCCTTCCAGCCCGCATGAGCAAGCCCGATCGCGTGATTTTTCGGGTCATAGAGGTACACGCAGCCGCAGTCGGCATGTAGCGTAACAAGCGTCACCTCCGGGTCATTCGTTACGATCCCGTCGCAGAAAGGGAGCTGCTCACGGGTCAGCCCCTGTCCGAAATTGCCTCTATCCACTCTTTCAACGTTTGCGCCATGCTCATGGTTCACAAGTACGGCACGGTTTATATCAAGCCCTGCTACTTCAAAGAAGATGCGGTAGTTGCGAAGCACATTCTGCTTGCTGTCATCCCTTGTCAGACTCAGATTCATCGAGTCATAGGGCGCGGGGCTGACGCCGCCGATGCGCGTTGAAAAACCGTGTTCTATGACGGGGATACGGGAAAAGGCGTCGCTTTTCAAAATACCGATGCCGTTTCTCTCGTGGAGAGTATAGCCGCGAGCCAAATTTTTTGAGGAGCGATCAAACATCATTCGCTTTTAGGCTCCTGGATCGCCTTGCCGCGTTTCTTGCTCTTTTCATCCTCACCGAGCAAAAGCTTCAGTTCATCCATGAAGGTGTTTATATCCTTGAACGAGCGATAGACCGAGGCAAAGCGAACGTAGGCGACCTCATCGAGATCGCGAAGATACTTCATCACAAGCTCTCCGATGCGGATAGTTGTTACCTCCTGATCGAGCGAATTGTACACTTCTTTTGAAACGTTGTCAACAAGCCCGTTCATCTCGGCGGTGGTCACGGGGCGCTTCTCGCAAGCTTTCCTTATGCCGGAAAGGACCTTCTCGGGACTGAACTCCTCGCGAGTGCCGTCTCTTTTAACGACCATCATCGGAAGCTCTTCGATTTTTTCGTATGTGGTGAAACGTTTGCCGCAGCTCATGCACTCTCTGCGGCGGCGTATGCTGGCGCCGTCCTCTGTCGGTCGGGAATCCACGACCCTGCTCTCAAGGCAGGAACAGTATCTGCATTTCATAAGAAACCTCCATAGTAATGAAAAGTATTCTTCTATCGATTATATCATAACTGCAATACGCTTTTCAATATCTGCTCCAATTGAGGCTCTACTCCCATTATCGTAACGGATTCAGACAAGCGAGCTTCAGTTTGCCTGCAACAAGGTAGATCATAGAGGAGAAGCCCTCAAAGGTGTGATATCCTCTTGCTTTCCTTTTTG
>JAFZJT010000141.1 GCA_017553815.1 Clostridia bacterium | reverse complement strand
GCACTAAACAGAAGGCTCTTGCTCTCTCTGTAAATAGTCTTACGGTCAAGAGCCTTCGGACTGTTGTTATACTGATTGAATACGAACGTCTGTTCACCGCCGCCCATAGATGCGGCCGCTCCGCTGACCACGCTTTTCATAGTGGTCATGTCGAGCTGCTTAACCATCTCTTGAGCGACTCGAGCTATCCATTCACGATTGCGCTCAAGCGGAACTACAGCTTCAGCGCCATCACCTTCAAGCAAACCTACCTGACCGCGCTTCAGAACGCCGCCTTTGCGCAGTTCTGGAATTTGCGGCACGTTGAATTCATTGAGCCAGCCGAATGGCGAAACGCCGAGTATCGAGATGCCTTTCAGCTTTCGGAATATGGCGTTAATAGCGTTGAACGGAATGCTTATAACCTTGTTGATGCCGCGAATGATCGCATTCACAACCGCTTTGAAAGCGTTTACAATGCCGTCCTTAATGCCCTCGAATACCTTGCCGCCTGCCGAGAAAACATCCTTGACCTTCTGCCAGGCGTTTTTGAAGATGTTCTTGAACCAATCGGCTATGCCGCCGAAAACGCTCTTCACGCCTTCCCATGCATGTTTTGCGCCATTCTTCAGGCCGTCCCACATTCCGGAAAAGAAGTTCTTGATCGGCTGGATGATCTTATCGTTAAACCATCCTGTTACGGCACTCCAAACACCTTTGATGCTGTCCCAAGTTGCCGAAGCAGCGTTCTTGATACCATTCCAAAGATTTGCGAAGAATTCCCCGACCTTTTTCAAGATACCGTTGAACCATTCAGGGGCCTTTTTGAAGATGTCAACAATGCCATTCCACAACCCCTCAAACAATCCGCTGACAGGTCCGATAAGCGCGTTCAGGAATGCACTCACGATCTCAGGCAATGCCTTTACAAGCGCAACCACTATCTCGGGAATCGCCTGCACAAGTGCCATAAAGAGCGTTATTGCACCTTCGAGGAGTACGGGAAGGTTGTCAAGAAGCAGCTCCACGATTGTCGAGACAAGGTGCGGAATCTCATCCACCAGCGCGAGCACAATAGTCGGCAGCGCCTCTATGATCGCCATGAGCAGCGTTATAGCCGCATCAAGTATCACAGGAAGATTTTCCATCAGCGTCCCCACGATGGAAGTAATGATCGTAGGCAGCGCATCGACAAGCGGCGGTATAATCATCGGTATTGCATCGACGATCGCCATAAGGAGCGCTACCGCTCCGTCGATAAGGTCAGGCAACCATTCTGAAATCGAACCGAGTATGGTATTGATTATTTCGGGAAGTGTTTCCGTCAAAATCGGAATTATGGTCGGTATCGCATCTACAATCGCATTGAACAACGTCAGTGCCGCTTCAATGAGCTGCGGAACTGCGGCAACGACCGCATCGATTATCGTGCTCCAAATCTCCGGAAGGGCTTTCTGCCGCTCCTGCACGATCTCAGGGATGGCGTTTACGATTGCCATGAAGAATTCAAACGCGCCATGGATCAGCTCCGGTATTGCATCGGTCAAAGCCTTCACGATCTGCGGAATGATCTGCACGATCTGCTTAACGATCTCCGGAAGGGCTTTGCCGAGACCTTTGAGAAGGTTTACTACTATTGTTGCTCCTGTGCTGACAAGCTTCGGAAGTGCAGACAGCAGACCTTGAACCAAGCTCACGATAAGAGTGAATCCCATATCGATGATCTCAGGAAGAGCATCGAGAAGCGTGTTCAATATGGTGTTGATAATGCTGCCTACCGCCGCACCTACGCGCTTGCCCGAGCCTTCAACGCCTTTGACGAAGTCGGTTATTGCGGGGAGCAAATCGCCCGTGATGCCCTGAACGACGCTGCGAAGCGCACCGTTGGCCATTTCGTAAATAGTGAGCTGCAAGCCCTCAAAGGCGCTTCCCATAGCCTTCACGTCGCCCGAAAGATTATCGTTCATCGTCTTAGCCATCTCTCCGGCTGCACCGTCGCAATCTTTCAGCGATTTTGAGAAGTCTGCTGCCTTTTCGATGCCCTCGTTCATAACGAGGTTCAAGCCCTTCGTGCTATCCGCCGTGAATACTGCACTCAGCGCGGCTGCCTTTTCAGCGGTGCCGAGCCCATCCGTCGCAGCCTCTACATCGCGGAGGATGTCTATCATATCGCGATAGTTTCCGTCCGCATCTTGGACTGCTATGTTTACTCCGTTGATCTCGACCGCGCCATCCTTCATCTTAGCCGTCAGGTCGCGCATCATGGCGCTCAGAGCGGTTCCGGCTTTCGTTCCTTTCAAGCCCTGGTTAGCCATGTTCGCAAGCAGGGCGGTTGTGGTCTCTACGCTTTGCCCTGCCGCGTTCATTATCGCCGCCGAGTTCCTATAAGCCTCACCGAGCTGTGTTGCGCTCGTATTGCTGTTGGCCTGTGCGTATGCAAGCTTATTCGCAAAGTCGGTCGCCGTCATCGACGAGTTGCTGAACGCGGACAGGTAATCCGTTACCATGTCGGAGGCCTGAGCAAGGTCCATTCCCGAAGCAGCAGCGAGATCGAGCACGCCGCCAAGCTCGGCCGCGCTCTTCTCCGCATCCCATCCGGCAAGAGCCATGTAGCCGAGCGCGTCGGCAGCTTCACTTGCCGAAAACTGCGTTGTCTCTCCGAACTTCCTTGCCGTTTCAGAGAGCAGTTCGAGTTCATCTCCTGTTGCGCCGGACAGAGCTGCCACGTTGGACATACTCGACTCAAAGCCCATACCGGCTTCTACAGCGCCTTTTGCAAGGTTCTTCAAGCCGCTGACCGCCATCGATATACCTTGCGCTACAAGGTTCGCGAGAGCGCCCTTGAGGACCGTCCAGCCGCCCTTTGCTGACTTCTCGGCGGCTTCCCCCGCGTCCTCGGTGCTGTCGGCAAGCTCATCAGCCGCTTTTTCGGCGGCATCCATCTTACCCTTGTTCTCGTTCAGCTCACCCGAAAGGTCTTTGATCTGCTTTGCAAGCTCCTTGGCTTCCTTGCTGTTTTCGCCGTAGGTAAGCACAGCGCTTGCGTATGCCTTTTTCAGATCCGCAAGCTCGCTCTCCTGATCTGAGATTGTATCGGTGAGCTTTTCGGCCGCGCTGCGACTGTCGATCTGCGCCCGTTTCAGCTCGTCGAGCTTGCCGGAATAGTCCTTGATCTCCTTCTCGGTCTTCTTGCAGGCGGCCTCCTGATTGTTGATCTTAATAGCGAGGTCTTGCGCTTGTTTGCTTGTTTCACCCTGCTCCGCGCAGACCTGCGCGTACTCTTTCTTGAGATTCTCAAGTATCTTGTTCTGCGAAGCCGAAACGGAATTGAGCTGTTTAAGCTTCGCCTCAACGCCGGTGATGGAATCCTGCCACTTATCCATTCCGGCAGTAGCTTTATTGAACTCGGAATTGGCAAGGGAAATCGACCGCTTCGCTTCCTGCATTTCTGCTTTAAGCTGAGCTATATCGACTTTCCATGTCATTGTGCTTTCATTGTTCGGCATTATCTCACCACCTTAATACCAGTCATCGTTCTTCGCTTCGCGCCTTATGTGAATATCGCCGTTTGGCTTTCGAGTTACGACATCGCCGCCTTTAACGCCCTTCTGCCTCTCATTCTTTTGAGTGACGCGGCGCATGAGGAGCAGCACTTCACCGATCTTCTCACGCCTCACGTCAAACGGCGTCAGCGAGCGATAGCGTTCACAAAGGCTTTCGGTCATGTCAAAAAACGCTTCGTAAATTGAAAGGGCGGCGACCTCGTCACCGCCGCCCTCGTTTAGTTTTTTGATTTACCGAATGAATCCATCACGTACCGGAACAGCTCCACAAAGAACGGGATGAGGTCCTTAACCTTGACCTTGCGGAGATCGTCGGCGGTCATGTCCGGGAAGATGTCGAGAATCAGAGCGTTGAGCTTCTGCCTGTTGTCCTGGAACACCTTAAAGGCATCATCTCCGATGTTGACGTCGCCGCCATCGAGCTTGTCCAGATCAACGGCTTCGAGAATGCCAAAGATGTCCTCGACCGTGCCGTACATGAGATCATAGCCTTCGACCTCAAAGGTCTTTTCGACCTCGCGCTGATTACGATAGATGTTAAGCCTCATCATACGCGCCCCTCATCACTGTTCGATGCTGCAACGAGAGTATCGCAGGTGGTCACGCTGTCGAAGAACGTGCTCAGATCAGCGAGGCCGTCGCGCTCATCGACCACAAGCGCCTTCTGCGTGGTCGGATTGCCCTGCTTATCGAGCGCCTTGGCGAACTTGTGGATGGTAGAGATGCCCGTATAAACGAGCTGCTGATTGTTGGAATCGGTGCCTGCGTTCTCGGTCTGACTCGTTTCGTCCGGGATGCGGAAGGAGCCCTTATAGCGCCATACGTAGCGATAGGTGCCGTCCGTAAGGCGCAGACGGTAGCCGAGCGCATAATACTTCGGGATGCTCTCGCCGTCGAGCAAAGCGCCGGTCTCGGCGTCGATCTGCTTGCCGGAAACAAGAGCAACGGTCGCAAGGTGCAGCGCGGAAACGGTGAGCGTGATGGTGTCCGCGCCTTCGGAGTTGATGACGAGCGCGGGCTTGTTATCGTAATACTTCGCTTCGCTGCTCGTTTCGGTGGTCTTGGCGATCTCGGCGACAGGAGCGAGCGGGAGCACAGGCCCTGTCACATAACCGCTGCCGATCTCGTTATCGTCGTACAGGACTTCTGCAACGACGAGGTTGTCAGTACCGCGAAATTCCTCAACAGTAGTGGTTGACATATTTTCAATCCTCTCTTTCGATTTTATCGATGTAGATTAAGTCCAATCCCCTTCCGGTGTGGGAAGGTTCGTCACTCATAACGTCATGCCCGTTATCGGTGATCGTCCAGCCTTCCGCTTTGAGCTTTCTCTTTGCCGAAAGCAGCACGGAATTGACGAGCTCGGGCTTGATAGAATAAAAGTTCAAATCAAACGACCAAATGATTCTGTTTGGCTCGTTGTCATAGAAAGAATCATCGGGTGAATCGTTGTTGAAGAAGGTAAAGAAGCTTTCGGGATATGCCTCGTCATCGGAGAGCGAGCCCTGAAGGTAAACAGGATAATCGAACTCCCCTTCGAGCGTTTCAATCAAAAACTGTTTAACGTCCACGATCTATTCCTCCAATGATAAGTGCTTACGCATGATCTCTTCTTGCTTTTCAGCAACCTGTTTCTTGATTTTCGCACCCCGAAGGGCGTTGTAAATCTTGGTGTCCTTCTGCATCTTCGGCGTGCCGTACATTACAAAAATCGAGTGCATGAAACCCTGCATATTCTCCGATGAGAAGCCAACGCCTATTTCGGCAACATTACCATGCCAAACGACTCGACCGTTCTCACGAATCGAACGGTACATTTCGCCAGTTGCGTACCCTTTGCGACCTCCGCCCTTGTCGGCATATCTCGCTGCCGCCGAGCGAAGGTTATCATCGATAAGCTTTTCGCTCGCTTCGAGTGCCTCATTCACCGCAGGCTTCAGGTTGTTCCCGATCTTATCAATGCGCTCGGCAAGCTCCTCAAAGCCCTTGAAAAGAATCTGCATCTTTGCCATAGGATCACGCCTTTCCTCCGACCTTCCGCACCTTAAACTGCAAAAACTGATTGCGCCTATTGATGTTTTCGGGATCGGAGATGATCTCATACGTTTCACCACTATCGCACAGATACACCCTGCAATCTGCCTTTATATCAGGCCGATACCATGTATCTATCGTTGCGGTGTCCACCACGGTCAGAACGCCGTTTCGCTCGCTCTCTGTGCCGCCGAACGTGCGGAACGAGCCGTAGAACAGCACGGATTCCTCGGGAGTTGTGTACGTCTTTGTGGTTACACCCTGAACCTTACTTGTGACCGGCACAAGCAGTTTCATAGGCACCACGAACTGATTGGAAGGCTTATAGTTCGACATGGATTTCAGGAGCGATGTTTTCGCTAACGGTAATGTCCGTATTCGGCATATTGATAATGAGGACATTAAAAACCTGAGTAGGAGGGATCGACGTCCAGGTATGAGGATAGAAGCGAACCTCTCCGCCATTGATCGTTATAATATCCTGGAGGTCAAACGCTTCACCGGAACTGAAGTGCATTTGAATAAGCTCTCCACCTTCGTATTCCTCTTTGGATGGGGTTATCGTTACTGTCCTGCTCATATCGGGATCGATGTCAATCTTGAACTTCTGAGGCTCACCGCCGCCACCGATATTCCCCGCAACGTTGGCGATATTATCAATAGCCTTAGCCGTGAGCTTCGCACCGCCTTCGCCGTTGTACTTCACCGAGAGCGCGTTCAGCACGTCAACGGTGGTCTTACATCCCTTAACATCGGCAATGTCGTTGCCGAGTTCCTTATAAAGCCTCTGCAAGGCTGCTACAGTTTTATTCATTATCCTGTTCCTTTCTTCCAACTGTCAGTTGGATGACGCGCTCGTGGAAGTACGGCGAGAGCTTGCCCTCACCCGCGCCGTAATTCCACAAGTCGGAAACCCCTCGGGCGACGGTTCCGGCTGTGGCTTGCGTGCCGATCACAGCAGGCGGCACACCTGCTGCACGCAGATACTCGTTGACCTCGTCAATGTAAACCTGCAATGCGCCGTCCTGATAATCGCCCGTTATCCCCAATGCGAGCTTTACCGTGGTCAGCATATCCAAGTCAGCCATCTCCGTCACCTCTCAAACATTAGGAACCTGCCCTGATAGTGATAAGCGAATCAACGCTGACGGGCTTACCGTCAACGGCCATGACCGCCTTGGTAAGAAGATCCTCGGTGTCCCAATCCTGCTTGCGGGTGATCTTCATGTCATAGATCTTGTTCAGGATATAGTCACTGGGATCGAAGATCGCGGCGAAGTTGTCGCCCATTTCATCGGCGTAAGGATGGATAACAGCCTCACGTCCGAGGATGTGTCTTTCGACCTTACCGCCGATGCCGAAGGTTACGCGTGCGATGGGCTGACCGTTGGAATCGGTGATCCCCTGCACCTTCATGAATTTCTGCTTGGTCATAAACCACCTCGCAGAACCTTCATAGGCTGCGGGAATCGCGCCCTCGATGTCGCACAGCTCCTCATAGGTAGGAACATCGCCCTCAAGCGTGATCTCGGTTTCGGGAGTAACATTCGCGCTGAGAATGCCGGTCGGCTGAGTAGTACCGTCGCCCGCAAGGAATGCCTTTTCGACGGCGATAATCATTGCATCAGCAACCTGCTTCACGAACAGCGCCTCGAACGCTTCAAGCGCCATCGTGCCCACCTCCATGCTCATGGAGATTTCGCAACGAAGCTTGAAGTGCGCGAAAGTGATCTTACCGGTGGTCTTCTTCTGACGTGCACTGCCTTCGCCTTCAGCTACCCAGCTTGCGACGGGCTTAACCGCCGAGGTCGGAACTACGATACCGGCCGCGATGTTCGTCTTGGTAAGAAGCGGAAGGATCATGCCGCACTCATCGAACCTCTCGTAAATCTTGTTTACAAGATAGGTCGGGATAACGCTCTCAACGTCGGTAGTGAGCGTGTTTTCACGCAGCTCAACGGGAATAGGCTTCCTGTTCAGCACGCTGTCACGGAACGCGCAGCGGTATTCCTTGGTGTTCGTGGGATCGCCGTCATCGGGCTCGCTTGCGGCCTGGTGGCTCGCAGCGCGATAGGTCGCCAGCGGATTGAATCCTCCCACTGAAGCGGGTTCGTCGAGCTTTGCAAGCTGTGCGCGAGCTTCGTTGAGCTCATTGGTTGCAGCGTTAAGGAGTTCGCCGAGGCTCCTGACCTCGTTTACATCCTCGCTTTCAGCGATCTTGGTTCTGATCTCATTGATAGCGGCTTCTTTTGCTCTGATCAGTTTTTCAAAATAAGTTTTCATGTGCTTACCTCTCTTTACGGTGTAAGATACTTGATTTTGAGCTTTTCCAGCTCAAGCTTTTGTCTTCTCTCGCTATCCAGCGATTTTCTGGCGCTCTCCAGCGCCTTCCTCGCACTCTCCAGTGCTGTTTTATCTCTAACGCTGATTTCCGTATCCTCATAAGCAGGAAACGTCACGGCGCTAACCTCTATGACCTGCGATATGCTCGTTATCTTGCGCGTTGGATGGTCTGTATCAAGGGCGAGCCATTCAATACCGTCCATTATGAACATAAACGACATGCCCGATATATCACCGCGCTCTACTGCGCTGTAAAGGTTCATCGCCTCGGTGTTGCGCTCCACATCGAGTTTCACCCTGATGCCAAGGCCTTTGCTGTCCTTGATAAGCTGCATAGTGGAGTTTTCGTTGTTGTTCCGGCTCCTTGCAAGCGGTATCTTCGACACGTCATGATTGACCAAGAAGCGAACGTCTTTCAGGTCGGTCTTGTCCAGCGCTCCTTCGGCGATGATCTCATCGAAATAGCCCATATCTGTTCTGCTGTTGAATACGATCGGGCGCCCTTCAATGATCGCGGAATCTTCGGTCTTTGATGCACGAATCTCAAAGTTATATGTCCTCTTTTCGAATTCTCTCATGTAAGTTCACCTCCTTATGCGCTCGGTTTGTAATATTCGATAACGACAGTTGCGGTGTAGTTGCTCCTATCAGAATTCGGGGAAATCGTCACGTTGTTTGTTCCAACCGCAAGGTAAATGTTCTTTGCTGAGTCATTCGCCACTAATGGAAGAGGAAGATTATTACCGTTCGCTTTTGCAATACCACTTATCCGCGTAACGATAAATGGGGGTGCGATACCGTGCAGCACCTGCTTTAGTGTTGCATTTGTGAGCTGTCCAAAATCAATCACTTTACGATATAGGTCATAAGTTTTTTCACCGTCAGTCCATTCGCCTATGAGCAATTCTTCACCGACCGAGTACCGTTCTCTAACCGTACCACCTCCGCCACCCTGCTCAAGCAACCACATAAGAAGTTGCTCGATCCGGCTCTGCGGCTTGCCGAGTTCGTTGTGTTTTCCGAGCATATTTTCCAGAATATTCTCGTTCCTACTCTGTCCCATTTTTTTCATCCTCCTTTGGCGTATTACCAACCTGATACTGTGCTGCGAGCTTGACATCTACATAGTTCAGCGACATCAGGCGCACTCCCTTAAGTTCTTCGAGCGGCTCATAGCCGAACGCAATACGCTTTTCGTTCTCGTAAAGAGTTCCGGTCTGACCGAGCAGATTTACCATCTCAAGCGTCTGCTGCGCGTTCATGAATACCAGCTCTTTCGGACTGAATATGATCTCGTTTCGGAAACCATGCTGTTCCCGCGCAGAGAATATGCCCTTTGTGAACGCCTGCGAGTACATGATCACAAGCGGCTCGATAGTCTTCTGGTAGAATGCCTGGTACTGTTCAGCGGTGTAGTCACCGCGCACGATCTCGATAGGAACTCCAAAGAAGCGCAAGATTTTATCATCAATGAACTTCAACGTATTATCGTCAACGATCTTAAGGTCACGCTTGAACTGAATTACCTCATTTGATAGATCAATGCCGAGGATACCGCTTGCGCTCTTTTGGAGCTTTTCTTCAAATTCACGGATATGCGCTTCCATCTTTCCGTCATCGAGCATGGTCTTGTACTTGATAATGCCGTTGATCGCGAAAGAGCTTCTAAGCGCCTTTTTCACGCCGTCAAGCAGAGCGTGATTCAGATCAAGCGTTGTCAGTAAGCCTGAAAAATCCGGCTGCCCGTTTTCATTGCCGCCCATATACTCGTTTACGGAGTAATGCGTTTTCAGGTGAATGAAACTCTCATAGGGCAGGATGTGGCTATCGCCGTTCAGAAACTGCAACTGCAAGAATAGCCGTCCGGCTTTTTCGAGGAACGTTACCTCTACCGGATTGAGTGGAAAAAGCCCGGTCAGAATGCCTTTATCGCTCCGCTGCATATAGATAAAGGCGTTATAGTTCAGCATGAGCTGCCACGTTATCTTCTCGATGAAGTCCGACTTGGTCATAAGCGGATTCGGGTCCTCAAGCACTCGCTGTACATCGTTATATATCGGTGTCATGTCTGAGCCATCGCGCCGAACGTGCCTCGGATTGAGCTTTCGCATCTCGGTAACGATCGTGTAAATAGCCTGCTGCACAACGTCGGAAGCGTAGATGCTCGTTCCAAACTGAGAAAATATCGGCGTGGAACCGTTCAGCATTGATGCATATCGCATATTCTCTTTTGCCTCGCGCCTTTTGCGGAGAAAATCAAAAATGCCCGTAGGTTTCACCCCCTTCATTTCAAAGCGTTTGTAAAATCTGTCCTATATCGGCGGAACACCTCATAGAGGATTATCAACGATACGGAGCCGTCAATGCGGCGACCGGCCGTCCCCTGTATTTTCACCGGCATCATGTGGCCGGTGTCCCATACCTGCACGGCTGTATTCTCCAAGCACCAGCGATCGACAGGATTATCGTTGTAATTGATAAGCGCATCTTTTATATCAGCCTCAACCAATCGCATCGGGCTTGACATCACAAAGCGGTTCTGTAGGATCATCTCATGCTCAAAACCGTAGTAGTCCATGCGCTTCAGGAACTCTTTTGCAAACCGCTGATCATACCCGCATTTATAGAGTCGTAATCCGTAGCTCTTGTAGAGTCCATAGAACCAATCAGCAACGATAGACACATCAACCTCATTGCCTTCAACGACCTGCATCAATCCGGCTTTTGCCCACTCTTTATACCTTGCACCCGAGCTCTTATCGTCTGCATGCTCGAGCTTGCCTTCGGGTATCCAATACATCTGGTATATGTACTTGGTCTTATCGTCCCTGCGCATCAGCAAAACTTTTGCGCTGCACATATCGGTAGTCTCGGCAAGGTCTACCGCGCCTAATGCAATACTACCCCGAAAATCATCTAAATTGAATACCCTTGAATACTCCAGATTTTCGCCTGAAAGCCACGCCTGAGAGTTGCTAATTTTCAAATCAAAATCCTTGGAGAGTGTAAACATCCTATCGGCTTGACTACGCCTTGCAGCATCCACCTGCTCTCGAAGATAGTCCCACCGCTTCACGGTGCCGAGTGTGGGATTGCTCTTGCTCCATGTTGATTCATCCGTCCAAATCTCGATCTCGGAATCCTGAGTGTACAGCCACGGAAGGTACCGTTCCGCGCTTATGCTGTCATCCTCTCCGTTCAGAATCTTTCGAGCCTTCTTCAGCTCCTCATCGAGGAAGCCATCATTCACGAATCCCTCGGTTGTGATCAGAATGAGTTTCGGATTCGGCTTCAGGCTCTGGGACTGTTCGATGGATTTTACGATCACGTTATCGCGCATCTCGTGAACTTCATCGACGATTGCAAAGTCAATATTTCTGCCTTCTTTGTTCCGTGTCCTATCGGAGAGCTTAACAACTTTAGAGCCGTTGACGAAGCACTTGATGCATTTCTGATTTTTCCAGGTGTCCTTCTGTTCCGGATCGATCATCAGGCGCATAGTGTCTATTGCTTCGTAGAGGATATTCGCCTGGTTATCATCATTTGAGCTGCATACTATATCCGCGCCATCGTTGCCAATGATCATCTCGGTAAGTCCTAAAGCGCTGCACAGCTCCGATTTGCCGTTTTTACGAGAGATGAGTAATAATATGCGTCTAAAGCGATCCGTCCCGTCATCGGCCATTTTGAAGCTGTAAATTACCTCGATAAACGCCTTTTGCCAAAGCATGAGCTTCATCGGCGCACCGTAGAACGGTGATTTGGTAAGCCGGATGCAGTTCTCGATGAAATCGATCCTCGAATCGGCTTCGGAAGTGTCATAACGGTATCGGGGATCTTCGAAATCAGCAATGAGCTTGCTGACCTCGGTTTTTATCTCCCGCCCTACGCTCGTTTCATTCGACTCTATCGCTTGCCAATACTTACAGAGCCATGTGCCTTCAAATGCCGCCATCATTCGTTTCTCGATCGCAGGAAGGCGCGCAGCGGACTCTCTTCCTCCGGCGCTTCCTTGCGTAAGATGCTCGTGAGTATCTTGATGCAGTTGCTATACTGCTGCAAGAGCTCTTTATATTGCTTCGCGGCCGGTGTTGCCCTCTGCTGCGAGGTGTCGGCAGGGTTGACACGAATGAAAGGCAGCTTCCGAAGCTCCACAAGCTGTTCTTCCAGGAAAACAACATCATCGATCAGCGGCAAAACTATGTCTTTTACCCCTTCGATGCCTTCAAAAACCTTCAAAAGCTCTGTTTTTCGCTTGCTCATCCCCGATCACCTCTTAAATCAATGCAAGTTTTCAAAAATTCAGCCTATTTTTGGGGAAATCTCGTTTTTCTCGGCGCTGTGAAAGAAACCGTCTCCCTTTGCATTCCCTCTACAGGGCTTATAGCGCACCCCTGGGGGGAGGGTTTCGGTTCACTTCTGATAGCTCTCGAACCATTCCTCGATGTAACCGCGCCATTCGTCACTACGTTCGTTTGATCTCTCGAGGCACTCTTCTTTCGTTGCCTCAATAAAGATCAGTTCATCAGCGTTCACCCGCGTCTGAAGGCGCTCTCGGTCTCCGTGCAATGCACCACCTGTTATGACGAACGCATTAAGCCACTTCCCCGTTCGGTACTTGATAAGGTCATAGAGCTTGTCCCGCATCTCAAACACCACGGCTTTCAATCTATCCGGTTTAACATATCTCGGATTTATAGAAACGGCTTGCCAAAGGCTGTCAAGATCAACAATCAGATCGTTCTTACCTGCAACGCTGCGGACCCATGTAGATTTGCCCGAACAGGGCGCACCGTAGACTATATAGACCTTTTTCGGAGCGACCTTATAACCGCTTGTTCCTGCCGAGAATCGACCGTGCTCCTTGTTGTGACACGCAAAATGCACACACTCGATGTTATCGGGATTAAACGCTATATTCGCGTCTTCCACATTGGCATCGGTCAGCTCTGTCTTATGATGCAAGATGAGATCATACTTCTTGAGTATCGGCTTTCCGCAAATATTGCAGTAGATAAAACCATCTTCCGCCGTGCGCTCGGAGATAATAACACGGCGGAAGTCTTCCCAATCTTTTGACTTGTAAAAGCTCTTTAGCTCCATTCGCTGTTGATCCTCATAAGCGAGAACTTGGATGCGGCGTATGTGAGCGTAACGGCGAGTGTCGAACCACTTGAGCTGATGCTGCAAAGGTCATCGCCCAGAATCTTGCTGACAACAGGCGAGCCATTATTCATCATCGCGCTGAGCACTTCCGTTTTCATGCGCTGACCGCCGACCATAATCACAAGCATATACATTCCCGCATTCTCCAGCGTAAGGTTGATCGTTTCGTTCGCATTGCGAATCGCGCCGGAAAGCTCAATTTTCACGCTCGAAGGCATCACATGCTTTGACTTGTCTTCGTTGAAACCATAAGCCGTCATATCACAGCCCCTCCTTGTCTTCCTCGAGTACCAAGCGGAAGCGCCCATTCGCGCCGTAGAATATCTCGACCGGCTTAGCTTTTTCTTCTGCAGGTGCATGAGCGATCGAGAAGGACAGCACAGCAGCCATAGTGCGGATGCCGCACTTGCCGTCCTCCACGAGTGCCTTGCCTTCCAAGTCCGTGTAATGCAGCGCGTTGAGCGCCTTCTGCAGAAGCTTGATCTCTTCGCCCTCCATAACAGGGCTTGTGAGCGTGAGTACGATAGGCTCAAGCTCAGGCGGCGCATAATCAAACTTCTTTGTCATAAGACCGCGATGTGTCCATGTGCGCGCCGAAAGCTTTGTTATGACTACGCCATACTTGAGCGATCTTGCTTCGACAACGAGCGGCTCATTGCTATCCGTAAAGCCGCATACCCAGCCTATATGATGCATCGTGCCGTTGCTGCGAGCCATAAACAGTGCCTCGCCGATAACATAATCGCGGTTGATCTTGCTGATTTCACCCTTGCTTTCACAAACATACTTGTAGTTGTAGTCTGCGTTCCAATCGGTTTTTTCTCCGCACTCATAGGTGAGATACGCATCCAAAAGCCCCTGGCAATCCGTAGCGTAGTCGGTTTCAGCCCAGTTGCCCGTGATCTTATCGTACTCGGCGCGTGTGTAACCATGATCTTTATAGTAATTCTCAAAACGCTCATTGAGATTTGCTTTTGTGGTCTGCGTTCGCGTTGTCCCATAGAGATAGTGCCACGGATCAGAGCCGACAAGCTCCGAAGAAATCGGATAGCTCGCCGATTTGAGCTTGGTTACGGGATCGACGTGGGTCAACGCCCATCCGACAAACGGGTATACTGATTTCATTTCTTTTGCCTCCTTTTACCATTTTTCTTTTTCTTTGAGTTCCACTTCGCGCTTGCGAAGTTCGAGCATCGCGGGATCATTGGTCCATCCACCTTCTTTATCCCAATGCTTCAACAGGATCATTGCGCTTGCCGGATCGGGAAGCGCGGTTTTGATAACTTTTCGAGTCCGTGAGAACCCTTCGTTATCGGTTATGGTCTCGGTTTCTTCATACTGGAAGCCAATAGCCCTTCGGTGCAACGCGGCCTTAATCTCCATGACGGGTTTCTTTCGAGCCCTTTTTATAAGCTCTGAAAATTCGGGGTATTTTTTCTTGCAGGAGTAAAATGTATCCTTGCTTATGCCGAGGCATTCAATTATTTCCTTATCAGTAGCACCGATGCTGCACCAGCGCTCAATTTCATCAAATCGAGGCTTTATATCGCTCTCATACTTGCTTTTGCGCCCTCTCACTCGGCATCACTTCTTTTTTCGAGAGTTGAAATTCGGTGATCGTGCGAAATGGCCGTTTTCTCAAGCGTATCAATCTGGCGGCCATGTTCACCAACACGAAGCTTGAGCTCAGCATTCTCTTTCTCATACTCCACGCGAAAAGCTGAAAGCGTAGTGTTCAGCTTAACGATATTGGAGTTAAGTTTAATAATCGGCGTAACGACAGCGATAAGGCCTGCGACAAAGCCAAGCAGCCCGAGGATAAGTTCATCGCTCATTGTGCTTATCTCCCTTCACCTCCGGCAGCCCGGTAACAACGCTGGTTAAAAGCGAAAGGATCGCAGCAAGCGCAGACGTTGATGCAAGTACACCCCAATTAACATCGCTCAGCATCACCGCCGTGCCGATGATCGCCAATGCTGTTTGAGCGAATGTTCTCAAAGCGCGAATACCCGCCGCTTTAGCCCAATTTCTGATATAAGTTTTATCCATATCTCTCACCTCCAAGAGCCTATACTTTCATGACTACAGTTTAAGAAGTTTTCAGAAAAAACAGAATACCCCTTTATGCAACGCAAATGAGCATAAAAAGCCCCCAAATAGTTTTCATCCATAGGGTTTAAGGGCGACAGCCCTTACAAGCGGCGTTTTGGGTATAAAAAAGCGATGCTTGCAAGGACAATTTAACCGGCTACGCGCCCTGGGAAGGATCGGAATGTACGGAGCTCGGACGGTAGGCTTGATAACCTTCGGCGGCCTTGGGATCACACGATTTTGCTGCATGATGGCGGCTCGTACTTGGGCGCAGAGTTCTTCAAATACCTCTGAGTTGATGAACTCCCCTAAAAACTCAGCGAATGAGAGCGTAAGATTTACAATCAGCTCTCCAAGTCGTTCGAGCTGCTTTCCAAGCTCTTCAATAGCTCGATCATACGCTTCTTCGCGCGTCTCCGTGCCTTGATGTTGATGATTATGCTCGTCACCGATAGAGTGATCGAGAGCAACGATATCATTATGGCGATCGCTTTCATGTTTCATATTCCACCTCCTCACGATTGAACGATCTCTTTGGCCACATCTTCCGGAAACAACTCCGCTGCGAGCATCCTAACGAGCTTGTTTCGCTGCTTACTGATATTCTGATACTTGCAGTCGTAGATTTCCGAGATTTCGGAAATTGTCATCTTATCAAAGTACCGTGATTCAATGACACCATAGTAGTCATGATCCCTTATAGTCTGCAAAGCTGATTCAATGCGTTTACGTTCGGGATTGCCTTCGGGAAGCTTCGGGTACAGATACAACAGTTCTTCGGTCTTCTTGAAACTGTCGGAAAAATGGTAGGTGATCCTTCCTGAAGCTTTCAGGCTGTTTAGAACCTTCTTGGCAGCTCTTTCGGCGCTGTCATCTATGATCTTCTTGAGCTGATCAAGCGTTAAAGTTCCTCTCGACTTATCCATTCTTACACCTCTCTTCAATCTCTTTTATTGCTAAACGGATATTGCGGCGATTGGGGGGCGTATTGAAAAGCCATGTCAGATCATGCCGAAAGTCGATTGAGCCATCGGGAAGCAAATACCTGTTTGGGATCCACAAATTCTGTTTTGTTTCAACCCCCGATTCATCGGTTATCATAAAGCGCTTTGCTTTTAACTGTGCAAAATGTTTCTCCGTGTAAACAATAAGTTTGAGCTTCACACCAGGAAGGGGAATAGCTTGAGCAGTCTTATTGTACTTGTCTTCGTCATATCCGAACTTATCCATCATTCTCCATCTCCACTTCTCTGACGCATCTCTGCGCCACAATTGATGCAATAATTCGGCGTGTAATATCTCCAAATACTCTCGCCACAAAGCGGACAAAGAAACAGTTGGTTCCCCAATATATCCCGTTTCACAATCTCCCACTCTCCCCTTACAACGGGCTTCGCATCGATAGCTTGAACACTATCAACCGCATCGTGATAGTCCACGGCGAATGTCGCTACACCGCCGCCTACAAGTGGCGTTGCTCGCTGCATAAGAGCATCGTACACATCACCACGGTATATCAGGTCTTTGCTGTTGTTGAATTTAGCCATGTGATCTCTCCTTTCGGTCTTCAAAGGTTCTGGTTAAATACTCGAGCGTTGCAATCAGCAGCTTATCGAGCAGCTCCGCTTCCCTTGACGGTCGAGGCGGTACAAGCGCAAGCTCATTGCTCTCGTTCGTGGCTCGCTGCAATGCATCGAGACTGTCGGCTGCCACATACTTCGCTCCGAGCTCAAAAGCCACTTTGTACGAGCGCCTGAGCGCCTGCGATGCTTCAAGGCTAATATCTTGCATATTGATCCTCCCAATATTCAGAATAAGTCTTAGGCAGTTCTTCTATGGTAACAAACAATCCAGGGTTTGATGACCACATTTTTACAGTCTGCTCGAATGCCACTTGTGCATCGTCCGTCCAGAAGCCGAGCTTGGTCATCACGTCCTTTAGCGCCTTTTGGAGATTGTCCGTATCCGGGCGGCTCGTTTTGAACTCACCGTTCTCATGCGCTCCGGTCATAGGGAAGCTCCACATCACGAAGAGATTGATCGGGCCGCTCATCGGTGCATCGGGGCGATGCTTCGCAAGATGCGCCTCAAGCTTTGACTTCGCCGCCACCAGCTCGGGCGGATCATAGAATCGCGGCTTTCGTCCCCGCGTGTCTACCTTGTGCATCTGCGCCGTAACGGTCGGCGGTATCATCGGTACATAGAATTTCATTTTGATTTAATCTCCTTTCACCTGTCGGTTTTCGCAGGTGGTGGTGCGTCGGAAATCGGTGTTGTCGGTAAACCCCCTCTATAGAGGGGTTTACCGACACCTATTTTCCGACACCACCATACCACCGCCGAATAATTGTCGAAAAATAATTTTCCGACACCTTTCTGATACTGTCGGAATATAGTTTTTTTAATTTTCCGACACCTTAAAGACATCACCTTTTGAATCTCGTTTGAACCCAGGATGATTATCAATGTACTCCTTGACTGTGCTTCGAGCTTTATCAAGGTACTCCATCAAATCACCGACTTTGACTACTCCGGCGCTCTCGGTATCACACGCCGCAAACGCCGTTTCAAGGCTCTGCCGCTGTTTTGCAAGCCCGCTCGGTCTGCCCGGCT
>JAFZJT010000140.1 GCA_017553815.1 Clostridia bacterium | reverse complement strand
TTCTTCTGCGATGAATTCGGAACGCGTGCGACATGTTCGCAACTGAAAAGGTTGCGTGCAAGGCAAAGAAAGTGAGGTGAAAAAACAGCCTTGCAAACTGATATTCCGAAAGGTGGAATGAGAGGGTAACGCCTTGAAACGCCTTCCTTAAAACTGCGACAGGCGGCAGCCGTGCAATAGGTTTGCTGTCTGAGAGCTCGTGAAGTCGGCAGAAGTCTGCCCAAACATGGCAATGAATTGCTGAATGTGGAAACCGGCTTGGAGGCAAGCTGTGCAGATGATATGCCGGAGGTCTATAAAATATCTATGGTGAGAATGTCATTATGACTGACGAAACCCCGAATGAACGGCTCTATACGAATGGGCGGCAGAAATGCCGTTGCCGCCTTGCGGGCGGTGTATGTGAGGATGAGTAAAACTGTGTACTATGAAAATCCTTATATCGTTACAGGCGATATCAAGCATACAGGGTCAAAGGGAAGCTTAAGGATATATGTACAGATAGGAATATCGGAACATGGAAAGGTCGGAACATGGAGCGAATTGCATCGCTGTGAAATGTTGTCAGGGAAAGTCACTGATATAACCTGACTTAATCCGGCTGAGAGCGATGTCACAGTACCTGTGAAGCGGTGATAACAAGCCGTGGAGGGATAGACATCAGTCGTCTTGTATGTTTAAAGTAAGTATCAATAATTTCATAGGTTCGAGTAAGACTAAGAAAGGCTTATCTCTAATAAAATGGAGGAACAGCCGACTATGACAACAGCAAAGAAACCCAAAAAGCAAAAGCTGAGAAACGCGGAATACTACGATCTGCAAGAAGCTTTTGACAAGCTGTATTTGGACAGCCTGAAAGGGAAAGGCTTCACAAAGCTAATGCCCATGATCCTGTCCGAAAACAACATTCGTCTTGCATATCGCAATCTCAAAAAGAACAGCGGAAGCAGGACAGCGGGAACTGACAAAAAGACCATAAAAGACTTTGAAGCATGGAATGAACAGGATTTTGTCAAATACGTCCGCAGACGGTTGGAATGGTATGTTCCACAGCCTGTGCGCAGGGTTGAAATACCCAAAGAAAGCGGAAAGACACGTCCACTTGGTATTCCTACAATTTCCGATCGGCTTATACAGCAATGCTTTCTGCAAGTGCTGGAACCTATATGCGAAGCGAAGTTTCATGACAGAAGCTTTGGTTTTAGACCAAACAGAAGTCAGGAAAACGCCATGGCTGCAGCATATTCCTTGGCTCAGCGGCAGCATCTGTATTATGTTGTCGACCTTGATATTAAGGGGTTTTTCGACAATGTAAACCATGGAAAGCTGCTGAAACAGATGTGGATGATCGGAATAAGAGATAAACAGGTAATATCCATCATATCGGCAATGCTTAAGGCGGAGGTCGCCGGAATAGGATTTCCGGAAAAAGGGACTCCTCAGGGCGGAATTATCTCCCCTTTACTATCAAACATAGTGCTGAATGAACTGGATTGGTGGATCTCAAGCCAATGGGAAACAATTCCAATGCAAAATGATTATGCTCATATCAGAAGTGATAATGGCGTCATTGACAAGGGATATGTCTATCATGTTCTCCGAACACAGACAAACCTCAAGGAATGCTATGGTCTCAGGTATGCCGATGATTTCAAAATATTCTGCCGCGAAAAAGCCGATGCCGAAAAGCTGTTTATTGCCACTCAAAATTGGCTGAAGGAGCGATTGGGGCTTGAAATAAGTCCTGAAAAATCCCGAATAGTCGATTTGCGAAAGCAGTATTCGGATTTTCTCGGTTTTAAGATGAAAGTCAAGCAAAACGGCAGGAAAAACGGAAGAATACGGTATACCGTTGTCTCCCACATTTCGGACAAGCGGAAACAGCGAATCAAAAATCGCGCCGCCGATATGATCGGGAGGATCAAGTTCCCCGCAAATGAAAATGAAGAACACAAATACGTAATGGACTATAATTCATTTGTATTAGGTGTTCATAACTATTACCGTATAGCAACACATGTAAGTAAGGACTTTGCGGAAATAGGCTTTTCAGTCAAAAGAACTATGAAATGCAGATTGGGACAAAGGTTAAAGAGAAACGGAAATACTCTGCCCGAATATGTGAGGGCAAGGTATGGAAAGAGCAATCAGATGCGATATATTCGCGGCTTGTTCATTCTGCCGATTGCTTATGTTCAGACAGTCGCACCCAAGCATAGACCAAGAAATTGGAGTATCTACACGGCAGAAGGACGTGCGAGCGTACACAGATCACTTGAAGTGGTGAATATGTCGATTCTTCGCTATCTTATGGAAAACCCCGTAAGAGGTGAAAGCATTGAATACAACGATAATAGGCTTGCTCTCTATTGCGCACAACACGGAAATTGCGCGATAACGGGAAAACCGCTGACTATCGGAAGCATTCACTGCCATCATAAGACGAGGAAAAAGGACGGCGGGGACGACAGATACACTAATCTCATACTGATATGCCAAGATGCTCATATACTCATTCACGCCGTGGATAGAGATACAATAATGATCTATTGCGAAAGACTAAAATTGAACGCCAAGCAAAAGGACAAGCTTAACAGACTGCGAAAGCTCTTAAACCTTAGTCCTGTCTGAGTATAACAACCGCTATGTTGTTGAAATTGATACGTTTATATTGGATATACAAGACGATGGAACGCCGGATGAGCGGAAACGCTCATGTCCGGTGTGGAGTGGGGGAAAATCCGGAGATCACATCAAACGATTACCTATCACTATTGCCTAAGATAGAGTCCGCCGAAATGATGTTCAGCGCGGCGCGCTCAAGGCGCTTGCAGATAGTGCCGATAATCCAGTCCTTCGCTCAGCTTGAAAAGAACTACGGCAAGGAAGGCGGCGAGATAATCGTGGATAACACGCAGATAACCCTGTTCGGCGGCTTTGCTCCAAACAGCTCATCCGCGGAAACTCTGTCAAAGGCGCTCGGAAGCCGCACCGTTATGTCAGGCTCGGTATCAAGGAGCAAGAACGATCCTTCCGCATCCCTGCAGATGATGGAAAGACCGCTGCTCACGCCCGATGAGCTCAAATCCCTGCCGAAGGGCGACTTCGTAGTTATGAAAACCGGCGTTCACCCTATGCGCGTACACCTCAAGCTCTTCTTCAAATGGGGCATAGAGTTCGATAAGGACAACCCATACACCGTTGAGGAAAACGGCAACCGTGAGGTCAAATACGCGAGCAAGGAAGAACTGACGGAAGCCATTCTCAAAAAGTATCATCCGGATGCGAAGCGTGCAGGAGATACCCCAAGCGACGAATATAAGCCCACAGGCGAAGAAAACAGCGGAGAGAATAACGCGCCCACAGAAAAACCGCCGGCAAAAAACAGACAGCCCAAACCGCTTCCTGATTCGACCGAAAAGGCCGTAAAGAAAGACGACGCCCCGCCATGGATGAACACAGCAAGCGAAGCGCAGAATAATACACATACGGAGGAAGAAACCGATGGGCAGGCTTGATCTCATTTACAGCTCCGAGCTTCCGCACCGCGCAAGATCCGTCTATATCTACCTTGCGGACAGAGCCAACAAGGATGGCGAGTGCTGGCCCGCTATACCCACAATCGCCAAAGAGCTGAAGCTGTCGCAGACAACTGTGCGCCGCGCATTGAACGATCTGAGAAAAGCAGGCTGGCTTCAAACGGAGCAGCGGTATAGGAAAAACGGCGCAAAGAGCAGTTTGCTGTATTCGATAAAGCGGGATTAGTGTTTTGGGGAGCAAATTCTTCCGCCAAGGGGTAACCATACCCAAACGGTGGGAGGTGCCATCTGTCATGGTGGAAGGAGAATGTGAAGAACCCAACGGAAAAGGTGTTACGGCAGAAAGAAGGTGAATAGATATGCTCAGTTTATGCAATTAAAGAGCATCAGTCCCTCGCTGCTGAGTGAGGACTGATGCTGAAATGGCGGTTATAGTACACGGCTCTTTGAACATTTTTCTGCGAAACGATAGCTATGGATTTTGAGAATCATACTAAGTGCCGGACGGCTGAATCGCTCGGCTCATTTGCGGATTAATCAAAAAACGGACGGTCATCAGCGGGGAGAAGGGTTCATCATACCCTTGTCGACCTAATTGGTTTCGGCTATTCTGGCAAGTGAATATCGTGCTTGATTAACGATGCCTTTTTGCGCGTGTATGATCGGATGATCCGTCCCTAATACCTCCAGTTATTCATTATGCTGTTTAATATCTTTTCATAGCTGTTTGCCGAATATGTTGAATAAGTAATGCGGAACGCTTCCAGCATTTCTATGACTTTCTGCTGTATTTGATCGCTTTGTTCTTCACTTTGGTAACGTCCGTCTTCCCTATATGGGAATGACCTGGTTAGAAGAAAATTCAGATTATTAAATGAGTTGTGTGCATCAATAACAGCAGCCATAAAATGGTCTGATAGGTAGTCCCGATCATTATAAACAGCCGACAATAAAAGTGGACTGTCCACGATAACAATATCAAACTGTTCGGCGCATTGTTCAATTCTCCACAGCTGGTTTCCGAATACAAACGCTTGATTATACGGGGGCTTTATACCTGTGTATAAGAACAAATCTTTAGTAAACTCTTGCACCATTTCAACATTATACCCGAGTTTTTTTAATGCGGAATAACAGTATGCTGCACAAGTGCTTTTCCCATTCCCCGGGGCTCCGAAGAAGTTCACGATGAGTGATTTGTTCATAGCATTATTTCTCCATCTTTAGTGGTGTTTTTCAAGGTACGACTATTAGTCGCCCAAATCTACGGTAAACGGGAGTTCGGAACGATTACACAAAGCGAGATCGCTTAAGAACTCAGAGTATGTGTATCCGGGTTCAAAGTACGAAATCGATTTTATATCATAAAAGTCCCTTTGATTAGCAATTAGCTTCGGTATCTCCAATGCGATTTGGCTGGCAGTTTCTCTATCGATCTGCTCGCTCAGATTCAAATTGACAAATCCGTTTTCCGCAACACTCTCGCCACCAGGTATTGACGCACCAAAATGCTGTAATTCCAGAATAGAATCCATGTTGTAATAATAAACCAAGCTACTAACTGATACGTCTTTAATTAATTCTTTTCTTTCAACCAGCCATTTAATAGTTTCATCAATAGTTTTAATAGTCTCTCCGGCATAAAGTAGCAAGTTAAACTTTACCCATACATTATATTTTGCGCAAGTCAACAATAACTTTTCTGCCATCGACAAGTATTTCTTCGGATCCTTTGTTTTGTGCATATTGATCAACTGCTGATGACTCGCGCTTTCCAAGCCGATATCAAGAACCTTTAAACCGGACATGCTCATCACCTCAATCATATCAAGAGGAACAGTTTCGACACGTGAAGTACATCTCCACAAAACTTGCCGCTTTCTAGATTGAAGACTATTGCATAGGCGTTGAGTCCACTCGCGTTCAAAAACAAAATGGGGAGCCTCAAAATACACAGAGTAATCACCATAAAAACTATCGAGTTTATCCAACTCTGAAAGAATTGTTTTCACCGGTTTGTTGCGAAGCCGCTTATTGTCCTTATCGGCACAGAATTGACAACCGGAACCACATCCTCTGGACACTTCTATGCAAGGCTGATACTTATGGTAATCATACAGCAGCTGGTAATCAAACCAATCAAAGCATTTAGTCTTGCCATCAGGAATCGATTCCCAATCCCTAAACCTAAAGTACTCCGCCAGTTTCCGCTCTCCAAATCCTTCTATGATAGTATCTGCATAAATCAGTTGGTCTTTTACCCACTCAACATGATTGTCTACAACCCAACGCCCTCCAACTATTATCGGCTTATTGTATCTTTGTTTTGCAGCTCTACAAAACCTTACGCTCCAAGACATTGAATAGTAACTAGGAATTGAAAGCAAAAAACATTCGCAATCATATAAAAGATTTATGCCTGAATCCTCTATAATAGCAAAGAGTTCTTCAACGGAATATGAATCTGCCTGATACACAACAACATCCAAGTTGCCATTATGCTTTAGAATTGTAGCAAGCCCAAGCAATCCATAGTTGAGATAACGAATTCTCTTGCGAATTAATATATCGGCTTTTTTCGTTGCATCATGTCCTGCAGAAATCGCGATTATTTTTTTCATATCGTCACCGTCTTTTTCCATTTGCGGTATCATTCGCAATTAATCCTATCAAACATGTGCCTGCTGGAAAAATGTATTTACTCCATTCAGAGTTATCCGAAGGCGTAAACCAGCGGTTGATTGCGAAAAAAGCAGCACCAACTATGCCAAAAAACATGCTGTATTTTATAAACATTTTATTTGTGAAAAGCTTTTTGACGAAGCTTTTTCGTGCGTAATCAGTTCTGTTTTTATTAAAAGCCTCAGAATACTTTTCTTTAAATTGTCTTTTTAACAGCTTGGGATTATTTACCCACTGATTATTATTCAGCCATTTTTCATATCGATTATCTGAATCCATTTTTGCAACCTTGTCTTTATGACTCGGAGGCGTAGCAAGTACTGCTTCATGTATAGGGGTTGACAGATAGTAGAACACCAAAGAAACAAGACGATCACCAACACCAATAGTTATGTCGGAATCCGTCATATTATGCAGAACTATTAGTGATTGACCACAATACTCAGGATCCAGCATTGTTCCGATATGCCCTAAACCCCTTTTGGCTAAGGACACTCTTGAGTGATAAGTGCCACCAATTCTTTTTGTTACATAAATAGCCTCATTTGTTAGAATGCACGCAGTTTGATGCGGGGGTATATTAATATTCTTTTCATCCTTATCTGTCAGATTGCCGCCTTTTGCATTCCAAGCAAATTTGCTGGCTGTCAAATCGATCGAGTTGTCCCTAAAGTTATCGATGCTCAATGGGCAAACAAAGATATTCTTCCCCATCTCCTTGTAGATATCCTCAATACTTAACATTTGTCTACCTCCGATTGTTTATATCTCTTTGAAAAGTTTACTGGGTTCTGCCTCTGTACTGTACTGGTATTTGTCGCTATTGCAAAGGGCAATATCCCCGTCGACCGTATTATAATAGATTTGACATACGGAGATATACGGATAAACTATTATCGGCTGTACACATGAGAGCTCCAATGTCCAGTGTCCGTCAAATCCCGCTTCACCTAGCCCGGCGGTGATATGTACAAACAAGCCTAACCTAGCAAGGGAAGACCGTCCTTCAATTTTGGGAATGAACTTCGTAGTCAACGTCCTCTCAACTGTTGATGCAAGATATAGTTTTCCAGGCTGCAGCAAAAAGCCTTCATTGGGGATGAACAACTCGGTCATATCATTCGCATCATACTTCTTTTTCATATCAAGCGTAGAAGTATTATACACAAGTAGCCGCTCAGATAATGAGAGGTTATAGCTGTTTGAATTAAGCTTTGACTCATCGAACGGCGAGATAAAGATTGAATTATTCAGTTCGCTGAGTATTCTGTTCTTAGATAAAATCATATAGGACATTCCTTATTATAGTATGATTATTATGGTTCAAAGTATCTACGCACATAATTGTGCTATTCTCGGTTGGATTTGTAAATGCAGCTGTTTTATGGACTATCCCTCCAGCTTTCCATCGCGCATTTTCAGCACCACATCGGCTTCATCGGCTACGGCTTGATCGTGTGTCACAATAACAACGCAGCAGTTTTCTTCGTGGGCAAGGCGTTTCAGTATTTCCACGATATTCCTGCCGTTTTCGCTGTCGAGGTTGCCCGTCGGCTCGTCCGCAAGAATGATCCTGCTGCCGGATGCAAGCGCCCTTGCTATCGCCACGCGCTGCTGTTCGCCGCCGGAGAGCATATTGGGCAGGCGGTCAAACTGCTCCTCTTTCAATCCTACCGCAAGCAGTTTTTCCCTTGCTTTTGCTTCCGCCTCGTTCTTCTTCATACCGCGCATATATAGCGGATATGCTGCATTTTCAAGCACGGTCAAATGCTGAAACAGATTGAAGTTCTGATAGATCACCGAAGCGCTTTCGCGTCTGTAACGGTCGCGATCCATTTTTGCGGTGGATTCGCCCTTCCATTCGATGCTTCCGCTTTCCGGCACGTCAAGCCCCGCCAGCAGAGAAAGGAAGGTTGTTTTTCCGCAGCCGGACGAGCCGACGATGGTGTACATCTTGCCCGGCTCAAATTCGACGCTCACGCCGCCCAGTGCGCGGACGGTCTGATACTTGTTGCGATAGCTGTATGTTATGTCCTTTACAAGCAGGCTTTCCATGTTTTATTCCTCCGTTTTCATAAGTTTCATTACATTGATTCGCGTGATACGGGAAACGGAAATCGCCGTCCCGATTAAAAACGCGGAGATCGCTCCTGCCGCATACAGCAGCATACGAAGCGAGAGAGTTCCGTTTATCACGATTCCGATGACGGTTCCGACGGCGGCGCCCACGACCGCAAGCGCAAGATACTCGCCGAACGTCAAGCGGAAGATTTTTCCGCGTGTCATGCCGAGACAGCGCATGACTGCGTACTCGCGCAGGCGCGACTGTGTGGAGAGGTATGCCGCAAAGAATCCGACCGCTCCCTCAATTATGAGCAGCGCGGGGATCAGCAAATGCAGCGTTCGGATATTTCCCCGTATTTCTTCCAATGTGTTGCGAAGAATATCGTCATTTATACGAACGGCAAATGCGGGGCGAATGCCCGATTGGTCATCGGCGTTCAGATCCGCAAAAACTTCGTAGAGCGACGCCTTTGCCTCATCAAGACGGCGTGTATCCCTGATGTCGAAGGAGCAGGAATCCGCCGTAATCATATAGCTTTGCCCGTCATGGAAGTCCATTGTGTGAAAGGGGCAATACAGGGTCTTCGCCGAACCCGTATGCGTTCCGATAATCCGCAAACTCACGGAAAAATTGCCGTTGTCGATTTCTATGTACTCGCCGTCAACAGCAAGCCCCTGCGGGATTACGCACACTTCCTGATTGCCCGCAAACACGGAAGCATCCCATCCGTCAAACAAAATCATGCTTCCGCCTCCGGCCGCTGTCAACGCATAGTCGGAATCGGGAGTTAAAAGGCATACCATCGTGTATTCTTTCGGCGCGATCAGCTTGATGCTCGCCTTTGAGCGCACATTTTTGATATGCTCGTCCTGATAGTAACCTCTCTCATGCCGCAGCCCGCACAGCAAATCCACAAAGCCCGTCGCCATGTGCAGATTGTCCTGATTTGTGCCCTGTGAATCTGTGATAACGCAGGAGATCACAGTATCATCTACCGTTTTCTCAAGCGCCGCCTCCTGCCTCGCGGTAAGCGAACACAGCACCATAGCGGCGCAGGTTTCAAGCAAAGCGATGAACAGCAGCAGGAGCGTCCATCGTTTGCGCCTCATCATTGCGGAGATCGTGACATGCCGCATGCTCATTTCTATTTCAATCCCTTCTTTTCGGTTTGCAATAACGGTACGTTGGACAGCGCCTTTGCGCACAGCAGCGAAATCATCGCCAGCAGCAGGAACGCTGCGGCAGCGCAGGCGGCGATAACGGGATAATCGGGCGCAAGCGCAGTTGATACCGCTTTCTCCGTAACGGTGGAGAACAGCGCAGCGGCAAGTCCCGCTCCAAGCAGGGCGGCAATGGCATCGATCAAAATGAAGGCTCCAACTGCCTGCTTCGCCACAACCTTGCGGTCGATGCCGAGTATGCGCATGGTTTTAGCGGACGGGGCAAAGCGCCGCATCGTGAGAAAATGCGCAAGCGCAGCGGTTATGATAAACGCGGCAATACCGATCCATAAAAGCATCTGCCCGTTTTCAACCAAGGCGTCAATGCTTACCTCAGTTGCGCTGAAGTTCTGATCAAAGCAAATATAAGCATCCTTATAGCCTTCCTGTTCCATATAGGAAAGAAAGCTTTCCTTTGTTCCGTTCTTCAAAATCAGCGATGTCACCAGCCGATCTTTTGGATTCGTTTCAAACGATTCGCTGCCGGAAACGGATTTCTTGGGTATCAGGATCGTATCTGCGCAAATCATTTGGATTCCCTTTGAAAACTCCGGCGCGGAATAGATACCGACAATCTCATATTCTTCCGTCACGCCTAATCGATCCTCCGGCAGACAAGGGCCGCGAGGGATGGTGTCGCTGCTCCAATAACCGGTATCATAGAAGTCCATCTCAAGCTTGTCCCCGATCTTGTAGCCGTTATACTGCGCGTATGCCGCGCTTATCATACAGACCTTTTTGCCTGCGTAGTCTGAACTGTCAAAGAAGCGTCCTTCCAATAGAGCCGCCACACCCGTGTTAAAAATATACATACTTTGCACATTGTCGGAGAGTATCACCGTTGCGCTGCTTTGGTTGACATTGCAAAGCGGTATAATATCTTCACGCCATACCATGCATTCATCGCTCGCAAGGAAGTCCTCCAGCGAGCCGTTGTACTCCGCCCAGCGAGGAAGCATCTCTTCATCGGGATAGTAATACGGCGTTCCATCTTCCATATATCCACGCTCCACCTGAAGCGCCTTGTCATAAAACTCACCAATTTTACCGGTCATCTCGCTTGGATCGGTAAAAGTAATGTTTCCGCCGCGATCAAGATGTAGATATATTCTCGCGTAATCCAAGAAAAGGATGCTGCGTCCGTTATCCAAAAGTCGGCCTTGCGTTATACTGGTCTGAGTGCTCATCGTAATAACCGTATAATCCCTATAAAAACCATAGATCAGATAGGTTTTCCCTTCTTGAAAAGGTATTTCGCCTTCAGCCGTAAACAGACTCCCTTTTATAGTTATTGTTGCCGGAACGGGTACGGATGCTTTAGCGGTTTCATGTACATGTCCTGGAACATAAGCGATTAGCTCGGAGTCATCATAAATATCAGGGTAACCGTCTGCAAGGGAAACGACGTCAACGATCTCGGCTTCCATATCATAACCGGCGATGATTTCGCCCATCGGAGTTAATGTTTCTCCATCTTTGACGGATTTGCATTTGACAGCAAAAACAGTCATATTATAGCAGGGGGAATCAAACTCCGTATCATAATCCAGCAAATCCCGACAGCCCGAAATGATCGCCTTGCTTCCCTTGACCTCCGCACCGAGAATATAACGGTAATCCACGGACTGAACGAATCCGCTGTTTATTGCTGCCTCATGTACTGCGAACGGATCATATTCCCTCTCTGTAAAAGTACCGTTTTCAAGCTCCTCTCCTGTGGGAGTCCTATAATCCGGAAGAACAGCTATGGTAACATAATCGTTGGAAACCTGTGCGGCTTGGCGAAACGTCCAGCAAAGCATAGCCGCTCCAAGCACGGTCAAAGACACCGCAAGCAACAAAAGCAGAGAAAGCAGTATAGGAAACAAGGGTCTTTTTTTATGTAAAGCAGAAAATGTTTTCATCTATTTGCTCCTATTCCTTTATAGGGTATCTTTTGCGAAGCGCCTGTGGAAACAGACGCCCCGCAATATGGTCAATGATCAAACCGGAAGATACGGACATGCGCCAGTATGAGGTCCTGCAGGGCACTTCACGCGCTTATACCCATAACCGTTGCAAGTCAAACAGGTGCCATAATGCTTCTGCCAAGTTCCATCGCATGAAGCCGAATAAACAGAAATTCTGTCATGAAGCACAGGAGCTCCGTATGAATTCCAAGTAAGGAGAGCGCCGCACTCCTTACATTTGACGCTGTTCACATATACCATCTTATGATTGGTATCATCATGGTGTACATAAGTGTTGAGAGGTTTGGTAACAATGTCTTGTGGACGGATCACATGCGTATGCCCTTTAGGTTCATCCACATGCTCATCACTTACTGCAGCAAATGCCTGCAAGGGGAGTACTGCAATGCAGAGCACTGCGACAAGTAAAAGAGAAACGAACTTTTTCATAGAATACCTCCGTCATATTCTTTTGTGAGATAAGGTTTTACTCAAGGTCACTTCTGCAATACTGCTTTACCGGAAGACAATCATAGGCTTCACCTCCATCTGACCGTTGTGTTATAAACGCAACCTATTCAATAAACCACAATAGGTTACAGTGCCGTGGTGAATAAGGACACTTTTCGTCCTTCTACTATATACAACGCCTCCCACAAGGGAACAGGTTACAAACTTTGCAAAATATATCATCGCAAGTTTTTCACCGGCAAGAATGAGCGTTGTGCGCAGCGGCAGCTGTCAACACATAGTCGGATAGAGTGACATGCCGCATGCTCATTTCTATTTCAATCCCTTCTTTTCGGTTTGCAATAACGGTACGTTGGACAGCGCCTTTGCGCACAGCAGCGAAATCATCGCCAGCAGCAGGAACGCCGCGGCAGCGCAGGCGGCGATAACGGGATAATCGGGCGCAAGCGCAGTTGATACCGCTTTCTCCGTAACGGTTGAAAACAGCGCAGCGGCAAGTCCCGCTCCAAGCAGGGCGGCAATGGCATCGATCAAAATGAAGGCTCCAAATGCCTGCTTCGCCACAACCTTGCGGTCGATGCCGAGTATGCGCATGGTTTTGGCGGACGGGGCAAAGCGCCGCATCGTGAGAAAATGCGCAAGCGCAGCGGTTATGATAAATGCGGCAATGCCAATCCATAAAAGCATCCGTCCGTTTTTAACCAAGGCGTCAACGCTTACCTCGGCCGCACCGAAGTTCTGGTCAAAGCAAATATAAGCATCCTTATAGCCTTCCTGTTCCATGTAGGAAAGAAAGCTTTCCTTTGTTCCGTTCTTCAAAATCAGTGAGGTGATCAATCTGTTGCTTGGACGCGTGCTAAACTCCTCGCTGCCCGAAACAGCTTTTTTAGGTATAAGAATCGTATCCGCACAGAACAATTGCTCACCTTGTGAAAACTCAGGCGCGGAATAAATGCCCACTATTTCATATTCACCTGTTACGTTCATACGATCCTCTTTAAGACATGATCCGCGCGGTATGGTCTCACTTGCAAAGAATCCGGTATCGTAGAAATCCAACGTAAGCTTATCTCCGATCTTATAACCGTTGTACTGAGCGTAAGCCGCGCTTATCATACAGACCGACCTTCCCGCATAGTCCTCATCGTTGAAGAAGCGCCCCTCAAGCAAACCCGCTACTCCGGTATTGAAGGCATACATGCTTCGCACATTGTCGGTAACGATCACCGTTGCGCTGCTTTGATTGACCTTGCACAGAGGTATGATCTCCTCGCGCCATATCCTGCCTTCGTCGCTTGCAAGAAAGTCCTCCCAAGAACCGCTGTATTCTGCCCAGCGTGGAAGCATTTCCTCATTCGGATAGAGGTATGGCATTCCATCTTCCGTATAATCGCGCTTTACTTGCATCGCATCGTCACCGGCCTTCTCGAAATCGGAAATTGCAGTGCCGGGGAGCTTTATAAATCTTCTCGTTTCATCAAGGAGGCTGAACTGTCGTCCGTAATCCAGTATTCTGCCTGTAATTACCGATGTCTGCGTTTTAATGGTGTCCACAGGATAATCATGATAGAATCCGTAGACAAGATATGTATGCCCTTGCTTAAACGGGATATCCCCATCGGGTGTAAACAGCGTTCCGTATATACGCATCGTTGCCGGAACAGGAACAGTAGCTTCGACTTCATGAACTTCTATACCATGTTCATGTGTATCGATCAGCGCAGTATTATCATATATGTCGAGATAGCCGTCCGCGAGAGAAATGACATCGATAATCTCCGTTTCAGCAAAATAATAGGCTGAGGAACCTGTATCAACGGGAGTGCCATCTTCGCCGTCTTCATCAAAACTTGGCATCTCACTTTTTATGCATTTGACCGCGAAAACGGCCATGTTGTAGCAGGGTTCGTCAAAATCAGCATTATAATCCAACACATCCTTGTATCCGGATGTTATCGCTTTGCTTCCCTTGACCTCCGCTCCAATGATATATCTGTAATCAACGTCCTGCACAAAGCCGCTGTTCATTGCCGCTTCATTCACCAAATAGTATGGGATAATAGGAGTCTCCTCGGCTAAACCGTTTTCCATTTCCTCATGCGTATATGTCCTTCTGTCGTTTGGAACGGCAATGGTAACGTATTCATCGTTGATCCCTTCGCTCTGCCTATGTGCGCTCGCCATCATGGTCGCTCCGATCACATTCAAGGAAACCGCAAGCAGCAAAATCAGAGAAATCAAAACAGGGAACAACGGTCTTCTTTTATATACTGCAAAGAACGCTTTCATTGATATCACTCCCGTCATGTTGTTTGTTTCATTTGCGGAACGCTCGCAAAACAAGCGCCCCGCAAAGCTCATAAGTAATTATACAGGAAGATAGTTGCATCCGCCGATATGCGGTCCTCCGGGACAGTTTTTTTGCACAGTCTTATGACCATTACAGAGTCGGCAAGAATACTGAAGTGTTTGCATAGTACCGTTGCAGGAACCATCATAGACGGACCAGTTGTGACTCATAAGGGGGCCATATGTATATACTGTCGCAGTTTTACTGCAAATAAGGCAAAGACCGACATTCTTGTAACGCATTTTATGGTAGCTGTTGTTATGCGATATATAGCGATCCTCAATAGTGACGATGGTCGATCCATCCAACACGGGGTTACTGCAGGTGCATACAAGAACACGTTCAGCATATACATCTTCTTTGACATGGTCTGTACGTGAGCACTCTTCAGAATGAACATGGTCTTCTGCGGCGAACGCCTGCAGGGGAAGTACTGCAATGCAGAGCACTGCGATCAAGAAAAGAGAAACGAACTTTTTCATAGAATACCTCCGTCATATTCTTTTGTGAGATAAGGTTTTACTCAAGGTCACTTCTGTAATACTGCTTTACCGAAAGACAATCATAGACTTCACCTCCCTCAGGCCGTTGTGTTATAAACGCAACCTATTTGATGCTCAATAGGTTGTGAAGAAGCTTCTCTAAAGCAGTTTCGCTGTTATGGTAAAACTGGATCGAATAGTTATCTTCGCCATAGCGGAAGACGGCTTCCCAACAATCTTCATCTTCGTTAAGACCATAGTTTACAGCAGTATTGTCGATAGAAACCACCTTGCTCAAAGAATGATTCTCAACGGTATTATTGAGGGTTTCCTCCTTGCCGTTTGGCTCGATGGTTATCTCGGCAACAACCCGATCCTTGGAATGCAGAACAACAAAATAGGTATCGTATTCACCGTCCCGGTGTGACTTGTTGTTTGATTCGTAGCTGCCAAAGTATTCGAGCTCATACTCATTTGTATCCTTCAGGTTTTTGATCAAATCAGCATCAGCGAATGCCTCTGCGAACTGCTCATAAGAAGCGAATGAATCCATCTTAAACTCATTTCCCGCTTTTTTCAGCATGTGGGGCAATACTGCCGCTATTGCCAACATAGCGATAAAGCATGCCGCTATTTGCAGCCATCTGTTTTTCCAAACGGGGCTTTTTTTAGAATGTGTCATCCGAACAGCATCCGTAGGATCATATTCGAGCACATATTCGTCCCGAATGTTCGTTATTGCATCTGCAAGTATTCTTGTATTCATTATAATACTCCTTCATCTTTCAAATAATCTTTGAGTGAGTTCCTCATTCTCAAGAGGATCATTTTTGTTTTGCTATCAGATATTCCGAGGTTTTTTGCGATACTGCTTACCGGTTCAAAATACCAGTATCTTGCAATAAAAACCTTGCGGTTTTGAGCGCTTTGGTTATCAAGAAATGCGTTGATAGCTTTACTCAAAGCCATAGCTTCCAAATGCTCATCTACCGAATTATGAGCTGCCGTCAAAACATTTTCAAGCTCTTCAAATGCTACTGAGCATTCATTGGCAGCGCGTTTTTGTCGGTTGCTATGCTTGAGCTTGTTTAGGGAAATGTTGCGGATAACCTTTCCCAAATAGGCTTTTAAGGAATTTGGACGCGTCGGCGGGATTGAGTTCCACGCTTGATAAAGCATATCGTTTATACATTCCTCCACATCCTGGGAGTCGTTAAGTATTCGGAGCGATATCGTGCGACAATAAACACCGTATTTCTCGTCTGTTCTAATCAGCGCATCGTTATTGCGAGAAAAGAACAATTCAATTATTTGATTATCTGTTGCATGTTCGCCCATGAACATCTCCCTTCGAGTAATGAACCGGTTCACCTTAATAGACAACAAAAAAAGATGAATGGTCACAGAGTTTTGGATAGAATAGAGCAATCCGATTGACATTTTAACATGATTGGTAAAAAAAGTTAACAGCGGATGTGACCAAGCATTAGAAAATGTTGTCTATGTAAGTAAGATAGTAGTTATTGGATACTATAATTACTATCTGTCCAAACAATCTATGCAGGATATGAGTATTGAGAGCAGATGAGTTCTATAATGGCTAAAAAGAAAGTATTAAAACGAATAAATGCTATTATTGCCATTTGCGTGGTGACTATAGCATTTTTTCTTCTACTTAAGATAACACACGTCGTCGCGGATTTCGTATCGTTCGCGACGACTTTTTTGTTTCAAAAAAGCCATCTATCACTCACTTCATCGCTCCTCCTTTCCGCAAAAGTCCTCGTTTGCTGCGCCTGTTCGCTTGTAAACGCGCTCACAACGGCTACGCGGCACTACCACACTTTTGCGGACTTGCGAGGGTTCAACTCCCACCGCAAAAATCCGATGAATCACCGTTCGGGATCTGAACCCTCTGGGTTGGACAACAAACGGTGATTCATTGTTTTTGCTTGTCTTATATGAGTTTTCTGGCTGTCGTTTTTTGTTTTCAAATTGGACACGAAAATCAAAAAAGTTCAAAACATAAATCGAAACCGAAAAACCTTTACTATCCGAACCCCCTTGTCTAATTTGAATTGAGTGAAAAACCTTCTTGTTTGTTGGAAAAACAGAGCTTTGTTTCCGTTCTTGCCTTGTTTCATTGTTGAACTCAGAGTGCAACTTGATCAGAATAATAGAATGCAGAATACAAGCGGTTTAGTAAGACGTCATGCGGTTACGGGAGTTCAACTCCAACCTTGAAAAACCAAAAAATCTTTTTCTATGGCATTTTTCAATGAAGGGACTTGAATGGCGAAATCCGTGGCGCTATCCGAACTTCAAGTTCGCGGCGCGAAGCGCACATACGCGGCCGGTGCGCCGTTATTATCCAATATCGAATAATCGAATATGGAGTTCCCGTCGTCTGTCCCCCTGCTCAGTATCCCGCCTTCGCCGCCGATCGTTTCGATCGGTTTGAGGCATTGGACCGCTTCGGCCATTGACGTTTCCGAGATATAGATCGCCTGATCGCCCCAGACCTCCACCGTCGCCTCCCTGTCGATCATAAGACAGCTTTGGCTCAATTCCGCATTGAGGCAGATGCCGATGCCTGTGCCATTTTCGTTCACATACAGCGTGCCGTTTCCGGTGATCGTCAGGCTGCCGCCGTACATCGCGCCCCAGATCACGATATTTCCGATGCGGTTTGTGCCGATGAGTTTGAGTTTAAAACCGTTGCCCATCAAATTGACGTCCAGAATATCGCAGGTGAAGTTTTCGAGCGTCAAAGTATTGGATGCAAGGTCATAACTCGCGCCGGGCGCAGAGCCGAGCGTATAGCCGAACCTTTCCCACACGGTGCCGATCTCAAGATAGGTATAGTCGTTATCTCCCGGCAGCACCAATCGGACATATTCCTCCGAGCCCTGTCCGCTCCACGCGTACTCGCCCGCGGTATCCGGATCGAGATTCGGCAAAATCGGGAACGTGTCGTTCCAATCGTCCGTCGGCTTCTCCGTCGGGACCGCAGTCGGGGCTTCGGTGCCGCGTGGCGCAGACGCAGCGACGGGCGTTTCGCTGTTTGCCGAAACAAGACCGCTCACAAGAAAATCGTTGCCGAGCGGATCGCTGCCGAGCGCCGAAAAAAACAGCGCGGCGGCTGAGATGGACGCCGCTATCGGCATCAAAACGAGTCGCTTTACTATGCTATGACGGTCCTTTTCTTCCGCGCGCGTGGGAGCCTGGTACCCGCTGAACTCATTGTCCGGCATGGACCTGTCTTCCGGCGGAAGTTTATACTCTTCGGGCGGCAGGCTGTATTCACTTCCGATAAGGTCATGATCCATCCGCTGCTCCCCTCCTTCCGATCAATGCGCTTTACCTGTCCGTATGGACGTCCACCTGCGGGAACGGGCACTCCACTCCCAGCCTACGGAAACCGAGCAGCAGGTCGTGATTGAGTATACGTGCGCCGGAGTAGATATCCTTTTCATCAACGTTGACAACAAAGCGCAGCACGATCGAACTTTCCGCGAGTTCCTGCACGCCAAGATAGATCGGAGCGGTCTTCATAACGTCCTGATGCGCTTCAAAGATCGACTGCATAAGTTCGGGAATGCTCGCTTCGAGTTTTTCGAGATCCGTTCCGTACGGGATCGCGATATTGCTGATCGAACGCGAGAGTTTATCCGAACGGTTCAGGATGTTCTTCATCGCGGAATTGTTGACGATCTTGACATTGTCGCCCGGATCGGTGATACAGGTCGTCCTGATGCCGATGGAGGTAACCGTGCCGCGGAAGCCGTCTATCTCCACGATATCGCCTACGTTGTACTGGTTTTCAAAGATCATAAAAGCGCCTGTAACGACGTCCGCGATCAGGCTCTCGGCGCTGAAACCTACGATGAGTGCAACGATCCCGACGCTCGCTACGATCGTCGAAACATTGACGCCGATTATCGAAAGACCCCAGCAAAGAATGATTATGAACGCGACATATTTCATCAGGCTCGATACTATTGAAAGGATCGAACGGGCGCGGTGATTTTTCGGCTTCGGAATGCTGAGGAGCAGTACGATCAGCGCTTCGACCGTGATGACACAGAGGATCATTATGACGAGTTTCCAGATGACAGCCACATCGATCTTGATCGCCTTCAGTTCCTCAATATTGAACGCCTTGGTCAAAAAGCCGAGCGGGATCAGTATCGCAAGGATCACTGCACAAACGATGAGCCGAATTATCGCAGACTTGCTTGTATTCATAAACTCCTCCCGTTTTTTCGGGGTTGTCCCCCGCTGTTATCACTATGATTCTAACACATTCGGCAGGCAAAATCAATAGATAATATAGAATAAACAGACCGTAAAACTGCAATGAAAGGGAATCTCAATCGGGCATAACCCGCGATCCCATTCTCCTTTTATATTGCCATCTATCACAGCGTAAGCGCCCGCCCTCCGCAAGAGGCGCCGAGGTCAAATAACGCCATCCGCGCTTACAGAGCAAAGGTCTTTTTTATTATCTGCGCCGCTTCGCTTGCGGTGATGTTTGAGTTGTCGAGCCTAAGATAGTTTTCAAACGGCGCTTCGCCATCGCGGCTTACAAGGCGGTACTTTTTCTCCGCGTGGATGCGTTCGCGTGAAAACGCCTCGTCCGCTTTGGACGGTTTGTGTTTGCGCCTGTTCGCCGTCGCGTTTCGCTTGAGCCTTATCTCCTCCGGCGCGATCAGTTCAACGCAGTAAAAATCGGTGTTGTACGGTGCGAATATCTCCTTGATGTGCGCGACATAGTCCCAATCAGACTGCTGATCGAACGCCCACATATAGGTAAATATCATCCCATAGTTGTTTGACGCCGCAAATCGGGTGAAGAATACCTCGCGCAGTTCCGCGATCGTCTGTGGGTCGTAGTATCCGAACACCTCGATCACGGGCTCGATCGTCATATGATTATGAAAGAGGCTCAGGTCGGTGATCTTCATAAGTTCCTGTCCGACGGTCATCTTGCCCACCGCCCCGCTTCCGATTATAAATACCAGTTTCATTTTTTACTCTTTTTCTATTTGCCGACATTTGCAAACGGGGACGGTTTTACCCGTCCCCAAAGCATTACGGTAATTCGACATCGGAGCCTGTGTAAAGGTATCTCAAATGAAATCCCGCATCGGCGTCCTTGATATCGGAATAAGCGATGGTTACGCCGTACTGCACGGATACGTCCAGCCCCTTGTCGCCGAAACCGTAAACGTAATGATAGCGCGGGTGCGCGTCTTCGATAGGTTTCGGAGTGCGCCTCGTTACCCAATTCTCGTTCTGCATCAGATACGCTTTTTCGGCAATGCGCTTTATCGTGCTGCCGTCGGGCATAGCCTTTTCCTTTTTGCTTTCGCCGCTGCCCTTGATATACGTATCTTCCCACTTGCCGCCGCTGTATTTGCCGATGTATGTTTCCGACATCTTGCCTTTTTTCATTATGACGTACCAATATGTATCGCCTTTGCCTCCGAGGACATGGTCGACATCGTTGCGATACGCCTGATAAAACTCAAAGCCGTCGTTTTCCTCAACGAGCCGAATGAACTTTTCTTCAAACATAGCGTTCATTATTCGTGCATAAGGGCTTCGAGCTCGGCGTCGGATTTAGCGGAGATTTCTCCATCTTTATAGAAACGGGTGAGCAAGGTAGCGATTGCTTTTCCTTCATAGGTGAAAACGAAATCGTAATAGCCGGGTTCGCATCCATCCTCATGCAGGTAGAAATTGCCCCAATACCAATTGCCGGGATCTTCCACGTCCTCGGGGTAGTGCAGGTCGCAGAAGTTGGCAAAGTTTGGCATCAGATCGGAGAACTGGCAGGTGTTGTAATACTCCTGATCGTCCCTATGTTTGAGGATCCAGACCTTGATGCCGTAGGTCGCGTCGGTGTCGGGGTAAAACTCGATCCACTCGTTCAGTTCAAAAATGCAGCGAACGTCGGTAAGGGAGTACTCTCTGCTATTGAAGCCATCGGCCGAGCCTACGCTGAGCCCGTTGATGCGTACTCCGCGCAGTACAGACGAATCCCTGTCGTCAAGGTTGATAAGATTGAGTTTGCCTGTCAGTTTTGCCGCTTCGGGAGTTGTATTGCCGGACTGACCGTTGCTTCCGGAATTGTTTCCGGACTGTGAACCGCCGCCTGTTGGGTTGGCGGAATTGTTGTTGCCTTGGCTGTTGTTATTGTTGTTAGTTTTGCCGCAGGCAACTAAACTGACAACCATTAAAAGCGCAAGGATGACCATAAGTATTTTTTTCATAACGCACCTCCAAAATTATATGTTTGCACATATATATTCCTTGCCTTTATTCTATCTCATTAATTACCGTTTTTCAAGCGTTTTTTCAAAGTTTGCCTATTGTGATTCAAAAACTCCCCGTGCGGAGTTATATTTCCGCGCCGGTATTCTTCCGGCATAGAAACAGCGGCAGCGTTTTTATTTATTCCAAAGCAAAATATAGTCCGTTATGAAGTGCGCGCCGAGTTCGTCTAAAACGGCGTGTTCCCGCGCAGCCTCCGCAAAATAGACCATATTCGCAGTGCCGCTTGCCTTGCTTTCGTTAAGCGCGCGGATCAAAAGAGCCCTTTCGGCATCCGCGTCAAAGCCTTCGTCCCTGTGATCGATACCGAATATCTCCGTCATTCCGTCGCCGCTATAGCGCTTGTAATAGATGTTTGCGACCGCTTTGCCTTCCCGTCGGTAAAGAAACAGCCTCCAGCCGCCGCGATCCGTGCTGAAATAGGCATCTGCAAGCCTTTTGGCGTTCCAGTACATCATTTCATCGGTGTGAAGCGCCGCAAAATCCGTCCAGTTTTCCGCGCTGACCGCCTCCACGCCGCCTTGTTCCTCCTGCTCGATGTATTCGGCAAAATCGAATACCAATAAACTGCTTTCATCTCCGACGGTAAATCCCCTGCTTTTCAAATGGCGCACCGCCGCCTCGTTCTCCTTCGGAAAACCGAAATAGATTTCGACGCAGGGATACCTTTTACGCGCATAGTCCAAAAACTCGTCGATCGCGTCCTCGGTGTTTTCTTCGATGCAGAACGCTTCAAATCCCAGATACTCTCCTCCGTCCTCAATATAGTAATGTATCCAGCCCTTTATCCGTTCCTGCACAAACAGCAGTATCTCCGAATTCGGGTATTTATCCTCCGCAACATCCATCGCGATCCGAGTGAAATCCTCTTTGGTCTTTATCCCGTCGCAATAGGTGGGGAACGCAGATCTTTTCAGATCCAGCGCAAGCGAATAAGCATAGTCGATATGGTTTGCGATCTCGTTGTTTTCGAGTTTTTTAAGCATAGACATTTCCTTTTATCCCACTTATTTGCGCAAAAAACCGCGCCGCAGCCGGATACGGGTATTATACACACAATGCGATAAGATTTCAACGCGGGCGTTTTGGGCGCTTCGCTTCCGTTCTTTGCACGGCGTTTTGCGCCTTTTGACAAAAGCCGGCCGTGCCCCGTCTGGTACGCCCACAGGGCGGACGGGGCTCGGCTTCGACTCCCTTCCTTCATTCTGCCAAATAAACAGGGGCGCAAGCCCCCCTGTTTATTTGGTGCCGGTGGTGGGAGTCCTTTTTCGCGCTTCGGGTCTCCGTGCTCGCTCACTCCGCTTCGCACTCGCCCTGCGTCGAAAAAGCCGGCCGTGCCCCGTCTGGTGCGCCCACAGGGCGGACGGGGCTCGGCTTCGACTCCCTTCCTTCATTCTGCCAAATAAACAGGGGAGCAAGCCCCCCTGTTTATTTGGTGCCGGTGGTGGGAGTCCTTTTTCGCGCTTCGGGTCTCCGTGCTCGCTCACTCCGCTTCGCACTCGCCCTGCGTCGAAAAAGCCGGCCGTGCCCCGTCTGGT
>JAFZJT010000139.1 GCA_017553815.1 Clostridia bacterium | reverse complement strand
GCCTTCCGCGAATAATGACGCGGAGCAGTCCTAGGATAAATTAAAAACCCAAAACGGCTCTCCGCCGCGCGGCGGAGAGCCGTTTTATTACCACAAACATTCTTATACTATAATAATAGGAAGAAACTTCCACCCACAGCCCTGTAAATAAGAGCCCGCATTGTTTGCGGGCCCAAAGTTAAACGGAGTTTCTGCTATTATATGGCACTCATCAAAGGGTATCCCTGTCCGCATCGAACGGCCTGAGCACCATAACGCGATCGTCGCCCAGGCTGCTCGGCTGGATCGTTGCATCGCACTGATTGATATTGTGGATGCGGCAATCCTTTGCGGCGTCCACAAACGGGGCAAGCGCGCAAAGTTCCATCTTTAGACGGGGCGTCTTGTAGTGCATCGGGATGACTACCTTGGGCTTGATGATGTTCGCAAGTTCACGCGCTTCAAAGTCGTCGATCGTGTATATAGCGCCAATAGGCACCATCATAATATCGATATCTGTGAGTTCATCCAACACTTCCACGGAAGGGATCGCGCCGAGGTCGCCGCAATGCAGTATTCGCATTCCGTCGATCTCGTAAGTGAACATAGTGTTCTTGCCCCGAATATTGCCGCCGCTGCGGTCGTGATCCGTTTCATAGCCTGCTATCTTGATGCCCGAAACCTCGTACTCGCCGGGGGTACGCAGGATGAGAGTATTGCTTTTAACAACGCTGATATTGTTATGATCGCTGTGATCGTGGCTGATCGTTACTATATTCGCGGATAATTGCGGCAGTTCATAGCCGATATGCGCGCCATAGGGGTCGGTCAAAACCGTAACGCCGTTTGCATCCGTCATCAAAAAACAGGAATGTCCATACCATCTGATCTTCATATTGTTGTGCTCCTTTACTGTTCTTGTACGATCCGTTTTTGGGCCAGTTCGAGGGCACGCGCTATCGCCGATGCGTGTCTGCCGCCGATGGCGCCTCTTGCGCAAACGTCGATTGCGGCGCGCGCCGCCGCCGTGAGATTTCTTTTCAGATCCTCGGCATCCGTATCAAAAAGCAAAAAACTCTTTGAAAGCGCATCGGCTGCCTCAGCTGAAATAACCGCCCTTTCCCTTGCACGGGCAAATGTGTTTACTCGCGCTATCGCATAATCGACGGCGCTCAGGTCTATCGCATTGTCCGGCGACGGGACAATGAGTTTTTTAGGCTGTTCCGCCTGCGGAAGTTCGGCGCAAATCGCCGCGCATCTGTCAAGGAATTGCTCCGAAACGAAGCAACAAAGCCATTCCCCTCGCACAACGGCACTCTTTAATATGCCTATGCCGCAATTCTGCGTCAAATACCTGGCGCTTTTCCCGTCTATATCGGAAGCCACACCGCCGATATAGACGGATATATGGCAATCCTTGCCCGGCATCTTGACCCGAGCGCCCTCGGTATCCTGCCCCATCGAGCGCAAGGCGGCAAGCGCAGCCTCGAGCATTATGGATGAATATCGACTCAAGCATTCCATAGTGCCGTCCGCATTCGGTTTTGCCTCTAAAAACCCTCTTTGACCGTACATTATTCTATAGTATACCACACATATTAGCGAAACGCAAATATTATATAGCAGGTATCCCGCAGTTTTTTTCTGCGGGATACCTTGTCAATAACGTTTAAAACCTGTTATTCTTTCTTTTTTCTGAAAAGAACTATGCCTACACCCACCGCGATAACGGCAAGACCGATACCTATCATACTTGCCGTGCCTGTAGGCGGCGCAGGTATGGGATCTATGGGCGCGGGGCCATCCGTGGGCTCCTCGGTAGGAGCCTCTGGGGGTGCCTCGGTGGGCTCGACCGTTACGGTCGCGAAAACGGTAAATGTTGCCGAGTTGCCGATAACCGCGGGATGTTCTTCGGCTATTGCCGGTACGGTAACAAGTGATAGCGCCATTACAAAAGCAATCACGAGTGATAAGATTTTTTTCATAATACGATCTCCTTCATTGATATTCAGCGCAAAGCCAAAAAACGCCATATCGTTTGGGTTTTGAAGTATTGAGCCCCCTAAACCCAATCGTATGAAACGGCATTATCAATAATAATATTATCATATCACATCATTTTCAATATTTCAACAATAATATAACAAAAAGAAGCCCCGCAAATCAGCGGGGCTTTTGCTGCGGCTAAGCCGCGTGGTCTAAACTATATGTGTCAGTCTTCCTTTTTCTTGAAGATAACAACGCCTGCGCCTGCCGCGATCGCCGCGATGCCTGCGCCGATCATGCTGATGGCACCGGTGGGCGGTACGGGCGGTACGTCATCGTCTAAGATAGCGATCTGACCGTCAACAACCGTATGATCAACGGGAGTTTCAACATCCTCACCAATGGGCATATAAACGAAGTCGACCTCTTTGATCTCGAGCGGGAATACGTCGCCGGGCTTTGCATCCTCGGATACGCGGATCGTTACGGTGAATACTTCACCGGTCGCGGCGATGTCTTCAGTGGGACTGAAGAAGCCGTAGCGGATGGAGCCTGCGATGGTCTCGTAGTCAAGAACATTACTGCCGCCCGCTTCCGTAACCGCGTTCATAACCGCGCCTTCGGTAATCGACTCGATGGTGAGCATCTCGGAGTTATAGTTGAGCCAAAGGGTGAGGCCGTTTGCCAGGTACTCGCCGTCGATGCTGAGGACTGCTTCCACAACGCCGCCGGGCTTGGTCTCGTATTCGCCAACCTTAATGGTTGCAGCCGCCTCAATGGGCTCCGCAGTGGGCTCCTCGGTGGGTTCCTCACTGGGTACCTCGGTGGGTTCTTCCGTAGGGGCCTCGGTGGGTTCTTCCGTAGGGGCCTCGGTGGGTTCTTCGGTGGGAGCCTCGGTGGGCGCCTCGGTGGGAGCCTCGGTGGGCGCCTCGGTGGG
>JAFZJT010000138.1 GCA_017553815.1 Clostridia bacterium | reverse complement strand
GGTCATCAGCGAGGAGACCTCGCTCAAGGTTCGCCGGATACTCCAGTCCGTTGTTGATAACGGCACGGGGAGAAACGCAAAGATCGAGGGCTACGCCGTTGGCGGCAAGACCGGCACTGCGCAGAAATACGATAAATACGGCAGAGTATCCCAAGGAAGCTATATCTGCTCCTTCATAGGCTTCGCACCCGCGGACGAACCGCGCTATCTCTGCCTGATACTCGTCGATGAGCCCCATGTCAGCTCCATCTTCGGCAGCACAGTCGCCGCTCCATACGTTCGCAGAGTGCTTTCCGATATTCTCCAGTACGCCAAAGTGCCGAGAAGCGATATCAACACCGTCGCAATCGAGATTCCCAAGCTGACCGGCATGACTGCGAGCGAAGCGGCAAATAAGCTCTCCGAGTTCGGGCTTTACGGAGTCTACGAATGCGATGAGCCCGTCACGCTACAGGTGCCCGCCGCGGGTCAGAGCGTTCCCTTCGGCTCATCCGTACTCCTCTACACCGGGCATGAGGGCGAGACCGTCGAATCCGACGAGCCCTACTACGTTGAAATGCCCAATCTTATCGGCATGACGCCGCTTCAGGCGTATGACACGCTCAAGTCGCTCGGTCTCATCATGCATTCCGAGCCCGCCGATCCCTACGGAGAGGTTTACGCGCAGAGCGTCTACGCACATCAGATGGTGGAATACGGCTCGAGCGTAACAGTCTATTTCCACGCGACCTCGCCGATAGTGACCTCCGCGCCCACAGCGGTGCCTACGGAGGTTCCTACAGCAGAGGAGCCGAGTGGCTCGCCCGCTCCCGAACAAACGGAGGCTCCGAGCGAGCAGCCGTAACGGGCATAAAGCTCTCCCCTGCCACCCCCTTTTAAGAGGAAAACGGCAGTGACCCTTCATCCTATAAAACATATCCCGCCTTTGGGGGAAGGAGAAACAAATGCGTATCAGCGCAATGACCGCAAACATAGAACATAAGCTGATCGGAAGCGATGCGGATATCACCGAGATCGCATACGATTCAAGAAAGGTCAAGCCAGGCAATCTGTTTTGCTGCATCAACGGCACCTATAAGGACGGGCATGAATACGCCGAAGCCGCCGTCAATGCGGGAGCCGCGGCGCTGCTCGTTGAAAGGGAGCTTCCCTTCCGCGTTCCGCAGATAGTCGTTAAAAACTCCCGCGTCGCGATGGCCGAGATAGCGGAAAACTTCTTCGGTCATCCGCTCGACGGCATACCCGTTGTGGGTATAACCGGAACGAACGGCAAGACCACCACTACATATATGATAAAGGCTGTCTGCGAGAAGGCCGGAATGAAGGTCGGCCTCATCGGCACGATACGCAACCTCATCGGCGATCATATCATTCACACCGATCTCACCACGCCCGAAAGCGTTGAATTGCAGCGTGTTTTCCGCATGATGAAGGACGTCGGAGTGGATATCATAATAATGGAAACCAGCTCCAGCGCGCTCGATCAGGACAGGGTGCACGGCATCGAATTCGTGGTCGGCGGCTTCACCAATCTTACGCAGGATCACCTCGATTACCATAAAACCTTCGAGAACTACCTTGAAGCAAAGAAGCTCCTCTTCAAGCGCAGCAAATTCGCCGTTATGAACGCGGATGACGTTCACAGCGACATGCTACTTTCCGGCTTGAATCTTCCCGCGATCCGCTACGGCGTTCGCACGAACAATGCGGATATCCGCGCAACGAACATCGATATCTGCCCCACCTTCGTTGAGTTCGACATGAACTGCACAATGGGGATGCAGCATATAACCGTTCCGATCCCCGGCCTCTTCAACGTTTTCAACGCGATGCTCGCAGCAGGCGTCTGCCTCAAGCTCGGCATAGGGCTCGAGGATATCGCCGCGGGGCTTGCAAGCGTCGTCAGCGTTTCGGGTCGAATGGAGACCCTTCCGACCGAAGGCTTCGATTTCACGGTCATCCTCGACTTTGCTCACACGCCGGACGGCCTTGAGAACCTTCTCACTTCGGTGCGCGAATTCGCCAAGGGCCGCATCATCACCGTTTTCGGCTGCGGCGGCGACCGCGACAACACCAAGCGCCCCATAATGGGCGAAACGGCCGCAAGGTACTCCGATTTTTGCGTCGTTACCTCGGATAACCCCCGCACGGAGGATCCGATGCGCATAATCTCGATGGTGCTTGAGGGCGTCAACCGAACGAGCTGCGAGCACGTTGTGATGGAGAATCGGCGCGAAGCAATCAAATACGCGCTTTCCGTTGCCAAGAAGAACGATATCATAGTGCTTGCGGGCAAGGGACACGAATACTATCAGGAAATAAACGGCGTCAAGTACCCGTTCGACGAAAAGGTGGTCGTAGCGGAGCTGCTCGAGGAGATGCGCGAAGAAAAAAAGAGTTGATAAAAGCGCGCGCATCCATCCGATGTGCGCCGTCTTCAAGCCCAATAATATGTCAGAAAGGTTTTACTTATGCAAAGGATGATCTTCGCTTTTCTTGAAGCGGCTGCGATAACGATGCTGATATCCCCCGCCTTCATAAAGATGCTCCGCCGCCTGAAATACGGTCAAGTCGAGCGAGAGGAAGGACCCCACGCCAAATCCGCGAAGGAAGGCACCCCCACGATGGGCGGCATAATGTTCATCATCGGCATCATCGCCGCGGTGCTCATCTCAAGCAAGTACAATATCGCGCTCGAATATTCCGTTCCGTCCATTCTTATAATGATAGCGTTCGGACTCGTCGGCTTCCTCGACGACTTCATCAAGGTCAAGTTCAAGCGCAACCTCGGCCTCAAGGCATATCAGAAGATAATCGCGCAGTTCCTGCTCGCCTTTATCGTTGCCTTCTACGCCTATAAGAGCGACAACATCGGCTCGAAGCTCTACAGCCCCATCTTTGGCGAGATCGAGCTCGGCCGGTTCTACATCCCGTTCGTTATGTTCACCGTTATTGCAATCGTGAACAGCGCGAACCTTACCGACGGTCTTGACGGACTGCTTTCCGGCACGACCCTTATCTACTCCCTTGCGATGGGCGCGCTCTTCCTTTACTTTGCAAAGGCATTCGCCGCCGATTTCATCAGCGACAAGCCCATCTTCACCGCGGCAAGCGACGGAATGCTCAACATGGCGATCTTCGCCTTCGCCGTTGCAGGCGGCTGCCTCGGCTTCCTGAAGAGCAACAGCTACCCCGCCAAGGTTTTCATGGGCGACACCGGCTCGATGGCTCTTGGCGGCGCGATGAGCGCAATGGTCATCTACAGCAGATCCCCGTTCATCTTCCTGCTGATGGGCTGCTGCATCGTTGCCTCCGCAGTCAGCGTGGTGCTCCAGGTGGGATCCTTCAAGCTTCGCCACGGCAAGCGCATCTTCAAGATGGCTCCCCTGCACCATCATTTCGAGCTGCTCGGGCAGCCCGAGACCAAGATAGTTTCCGGCTATATGATAGTTACGGCGATCTGTTGCCTCGCGGCGCTGGCGCTGTTTATGTAAATGATTTCAAACCGTGCCGAGCTTTCGGCACAACCCCCGAAAAAGGCCGATCGGGGAGAGCACATTCGACCGCGATTCTTGTTGGCGCTTGGCGCGGACGAAGACCTTGGCAACGCCGGGGGTTTTGAGAGATAAGCATCGGCACATCCCTCAAGAGTCTCGGTTCCCCGATCGGTTTTTATAATTTTCTTTTATGCGCCGCAGTAAAAAAGGAGGATCTGAAGTATGGAAAGAGCCCCCAAACAAAACGGAAAAACAGCCCTTATCGTGGGTATGGCGAAGAGCGGTATAGCCTCCGCCAAATTGCTTTATAAAAAGGGCTATCGAATAATAATAAACGATCTTAAAAGCGAGATACCGGGCGTTGAGGAAGCGCTTTCTGGTATTCGCTATACAAACCGTCTCGGCGTCGCTCCCGAAGCATTGCTCGACGAGACCGATCTTATGATCCTCTCCCCCGTCATCCCTATCTTCAAGCCCTTTGTCAAGAGCGCGATAGCCAAAGGAGTGGAAGTCATCGGCGAAATTGAGCTCGGATATCGCTTCTGCGATCGCAAAACGCGCTTTGTGTGCATAGGCGGCACAAACGGCAAGACCACCACCACAGCGCTCACCGGAAAGATATTCGAGGCGCATCATGCTTCGGTCGGCGGAAACAGCTTCACCCTCGGCAATATCGGCATTCCGATAACCGAGCACGCGCTCGAGACCCGAGCAGGCGATACCGTCGTGGCGGAGACCGCGGCGCTTCAGCTTGAGAGCATCGTGGATTTCCACGCGAATGCCGCCGGTCTGCTGAATATCACCGAGGATCACCTCAATCGCTTCGGCAGCATGGAGGCGTATATCGCCGCCAAGATGCGCATGTTTGAGAATCAAACCGAGAAGGATTTCGCCGTGCTCAACGCGGACGATCCTATAGTCGCCGCCGCCGAAACAAGGGCGAAGAAGCTCTTCTTCTCCCGCCTGCACGAGGTCGAAAACGGTGCTTTCGTTCGCGACGGCGTCATCATAGTCCGCATGGACGGCGAGGAAACAGAGCTCATCCCCGCAAACGAGCTCGGCATTATTGGCGCGCACAACCTCGAAAACGCGCTCTGCGCCGTCTGCCTCTCGCTCCCTATGGACGTTGCCCCGGGAACCGTGTGCGAAGTGCTTCGCTCCTTCAAGGGCGTTGAGCATCGCATAGAGTTCACCCGCGTTTTCAAGGGCGTTACCTTCTACAACGATTCCAAGGGCACGAACCCAGAATCCACCGTGAAGGCCGTTGAAGCCATGACAAAGCCCACCGTGCTCATACTCGGCACGGGCAACTACGATAAAAACAGCGACTATCGCCCCGTTTTCCGCGCTTTCAACGGCAGGATAAAGGCGGTCGTCGTCAACGGCTCGAACACCGAAGCCATTTTGAAGGCAGCGGCGGACGAGGGCTATGAGAATATCCACGCCTGCCCCGACGATTTAAGGGAGATCATCTACTCGGCGTTCTCCTACGCGGAGCCCGGCGACGCGGTGCTGCTCTCCCCCGCCTGCGCAAGCTGGGGCATGTTTGACAATTTCGAGCAGCGCGGCGATGTTTTCAAGCAGATCGTCAACGAAATGAAGGAAGACGACGCCATTATTTGACGAGCGGGCAGCGCGAACGGTAATGCGTTCGCATCAAGCTTCATAAGCTTGCCATATAAAGGCAAAAGGAACGGTTTTTCTATGGAAAGCAACGTCACACCGATCAAATTTCGCAGCACCGCGAACAGGCGGCGCCGCGATAACACGGCAGCTACAAAGCAGGGAATGGATTTTCTGCTTTTTTTCGCGATATGCGCGATCTCGCTTTTCGGCGTTGTAATGCTGTTTTCCGCAAGCTATTATAAGGCGCTTTCTGAGACCGGCAACGTAATGGGCATTGTTCGCAACCAGGTCGTCTACCTTGCCGCGGGCATAGTCATGATGTATCTCATCTCCCTCGTAAACTACAATATCCTGCGCCGCAAATGGCTGCTCATAGCAGCCTATGCTTTCGTTCTTCTGCTGCTCGCAGCAACGCTCCTATGGGGGCGCGAGGTGCTCGGAGCAAGGCGCTGGCTCTATATCGGAAGCTTCGGCATGCAGCCATCGGAGCTTGTTAAATTCATTCTCGTTGTTTGCATGGCCTATTATATCAGCACCTATCCCAAGCGGATAGGTACGCCCAATGGCTTCGTCTTCCTCATCGCCATGGCGGTACCGCATATTGTGCTGATCTATCCTCAGCCCAATATGTCCATGATAATCATCATCGTTGTGCTCACCGGCGTTATGCTGTTTTTAGGCGGTGCGCCGTGGAAGTACCTCGGCTCCGTTGCAGGTATCGGCGCGGTCGGCATCGGCGTTCTCACAATAGTTGCGGGCTACAGAACGGACAGGATCACCTCCTGGATCGATCCTTGGAAGGATCCCTCCGGCAAAGCGTATCAGGTCATCCAGTCCATGTACGCCTTCGCAAACGGCGGCTTCCTCGGTCAGGGCTTCAACAACAGCAGGCAGAAGCTGCTTTTCCTGCCCGAGATGGAAAACGACTACATCCTTTCGATCATCGCCGAGGAGCTCGGTTTTATCGGCGTTGCGCTCCTGCTCGCCGCTTATGTTTTCGTTATCTACCGCGGAATAAGAATTGCGCTCTCGGTCAAGGATCGCTTCGGCTCGCTCGTTGCCTTCGGCATCACCTGCGCGCTGGCGTTCCAGGTCATAGTCAACGTCGGTGTTGTTACAAACACCATCCCCTCCACGGGTCAGTCCCTCCCCTTCATCAGCGCGGGCGGCTCATCCCTTCTGGTATTTTTCGCGGCTATCGGCGTACTTCTGAACATTTCGAGGCACATGAAGACCTCCAAGAAGCCCGCCTTCAAGGCTGACAAGGAATGACGCTCCGGAATATAAACAAGTATTGGTAAAAGCATACGATGGACAACCTTAACGACACTCAAAAGAATAAGGAACGCATAAAGAGCGGCATTTCGAGCCGCCGCAAAAGCGGCGAACGCATACGCGACCTGCACAAAAAGAGCGGCCGCGATGCTTCGTTTCCGTCCGTCGAACCGAAATTTGAGATGGAAGCCGTGCTGAACCAATACTCCGATCCCGCAGGCGATGCTCAGACCTCCGCCCGCCCCGAAGCCGCCGAAGGAAGCAAAACTACGGCAAAGCGCGGCTCGGACAGGAAGGAAAGCTCCAAGCACGGGAAGAAAGCGCGGGAGCTGAACACCTCCGGCGTTGAGGATGCGCGCGGCATCAGCCACGAGCAGCGCAGGCGCAGGCAAACGAGGCGCGACCTCATCAAGGTTCTGTCCATACTGCTTTGCATCGTACTTCTATTCGCCGCCGCCGCTTTGATAAAGCGCTATACGACCGTTAAAACCATAGGCGTATCCGGCTCAAGACTGTACAGCGAAGACCAGATCCTGAGTCTTTCGGGCATCAGCATCGGCCGAAGCATATTCAAGGTCGATGAAAATGAGCTTCGCGGCGCCATCGATTCGATCCCGAGCATCCACGTCCGCTCGATCAGAAAGGTTTACCCGAACAGGATCGAGATACAGGTCGAGGACGTTTTTGCGCGTGCGTTCATCCCCGGTGCGAACGGCAAATACACCGTTATCAGCGCCGACGGCTACGTTTTGAGCATAGTGGACGAGCCCGAGGAAGGACTTTTAGAAGTGCGCGGACTTGCGAGCTACGGCTTTTCGCCCGGCTCCTATATTGACGACAGCGCGCATAATATCCGCACCGTCGGAGCGCTCAAGCTGATCGAGGCGATCGACGAGCGCGGCTATTCCGATCTTGTTCACTATATCGACCTTTCCGGCGCGGTCTATACCCGCCTCGGACTCAGCTACGGCTATACCGCCGTGCTCGGCGCAGTTACCACCGCTCCCGACTGCATCGATATTGCGATAAGCGCGTATGAACGCTTTCTGCCCGTCTACCCGGACGGCGGCACGATAAACGTTTTCAGCGGCTCGAGCATCGTTGACTTCACTCCGAACCTTCCCTGATGCCTTTCCCGTCCGCGAATCTGCCATCATAGTTCGCAAATACTGCGCCGCAAAGTATCACAGTGCGGAAAATTCGCGATTTCTTTTAGTTTGAATACCATTTACTATTGCGCGCAGCAAAGATACTATGGTATAATAAAAGCGTATATGCTTGGCGGCATTCCGCCATTATGACGCATCGCCCGCCCGCGCTTTTCAAAGGTGCGTGCGGGACAAAAATCCTCTCTGGCGGCGGAAGTTTACCAATGAAACGCAGTTTTGTGATCGACGTCGGCTCAAGCAAGGTCTCCTTTCTGGACGCCTCTGCCTCGGGCGGTGCGCTCGTTATAAACAAGTTTGAGACCTGCCCCTATGCGGGCTACTCCCTCGGGCACCTGCCCAATGCGGTTTCCCTCTCGGAAGCTGTTGAGGAGCTGCTTTCAAGGGTCTCCCAACGATTCGAGCTTCGCGCCCGCACAGTTTCGCTCGGCGTTCCCGCACCGTTCATCGAAAGCCTGACAAGCTCCTTCGAGGTCAAAACGCCCTCCGGCAGGGTAACGGAAAACGATCTCGACTACCTGATCGAATGCGCCGAGGAGGTCGATGCTCCCGAAGGCTTCGTGCCCATGCACACAACGCCCTATGAATACTCCATAAACGGGCTTGCGTGCGGAGGCTCTCCCATCGGGCTGCATTCCACCAAGCTTTCCGCCGGTTTTTGCCACGCCTTTGCGGACGAGCGCTTCGTTTCGCTCATTTCGGAGGCTGTGGATTCCGCAGGCTGGCGCACGGGCTCGCTTATCTCGATCCCAATGGCATGCGCATCCTTCACCATTCCCTTTAATGCGCGTTTGAGCGGCGCGATATTGATCGACTGCGGCGCCTCGCACTGCGACGTTTCGGCAATCAAGGGCAATGCGGTCATCCGCACGGAATCATTCGGTATAGGCGGTGCGCATTTTGCAAACGATATTGCATACGGCTTCGAGCTTTCCACCGCCGTTGCTGATGAGCTGAAGCGCGCGTACTGCTTCGGGCTTGATTATTCAAACACCTCGGAGTCGGTGCGCGTTCCGTCCGACGCTTCGCTTTATATCGACCCTGCCGACCTTCAGCTCATAGTCGAGGCTCGCGCCGATGAATTTGCGGACAGGCTCCTCTATGCGCTGGATTCCTTCAGCAGTGTCATCCCGGCGGGCGCTCCCGTTTATCTCGTCGGCGGCGGCATGTCGGACATGCGCGGCTGCATCGATTTTCTTTCAAGGCGAATCGGCAGGAGCATCATCGCAAACGCGCCCAAGGCAGGAAAGCTGAGCGGCATCCGCCATGCGCCCACCCTCGCCCTCGCGCACTTCATGCTTTATGACGGCGACATCATTGAGCGCGGCTACGGCGCTCTTGAGTCGGGAGCAAACCGCGTTTTGGGCGGAGTAAAAGAGTTTTTCAACATGGGCGCTGTCGCCCGAAAAAAATAAAAGCTAAACCATACGAATACTCAAAGGAGGTATTTTAATCTATGGCATTTGAAATCGAACTTGATAACGACCGCGGCAACGTTGCCCAGCTCAAGGTCGTCGGCGTCGGCGGCGCGGGCGGCAACGCTGTCAACCGCATGGTTGACTTCGGCGTTCGCGGCGTTGAATTTATCGCCGTCAACACCGACAAGCAGGCGCTCAATACCTCCAACGCCGATGTACGCATCCAGATCGGCGAGAAGGTCACCAAGGGTCTCGGCGCGGGCTCCAAGCCCGAGGTCGGCAAGGCTGCCGCCGAGGAGAGCATCAAGGATATCGAAGAGTCGCTTCGCGGCGCTGATCTCGTTTTCGTGACCGCGGGCATGGGCGGCGGCACCGGCACCGGCGCTGCTCCCATCGTTGCCAAGAAGGCGAAAGATCTCGGCATCCTTACAGTCGGCGTTGTGACCAAGCCCTTCAACTTTGAGGGTCGCCCCCGTATGAAGAACGCGATCGACGGTATCCGCGAGCTTCGCGACGTTGTTGACACCCTCATCGTTATCCCCAACCAGAGGCTCCTCGCCATCGTCGGCAAGGCGCCCGTTGAGGAGGCGCTGCGCACTGCGGACGATGTGCTCCGTCAGGGCGTTCAGGGCATCAGCGACATCATCACCAACCCCACCATGATCAACAGCGATTTTGCGGACGTTCGCACCATCCTTGCCGAAAAGGGTATGGCGCACATGGGCATCGGCACCGCTAAAGGCGACGACCGCTGCGCAGAAGCAGCACGTCAGGCCGTTGCGAGCCCCCTTCTTGAAACCACCATCGACGGAGCAAAGGGCGTTCTCATCAATATCGTCGGCGACAGCTCCCTCAGCATGCTCGAGATCGACGAAGCGGTCTCCCTCGTTCAGGACGCCGCAGATCCCGACGCGAGCATCATCTTCTCGATGGGCACCGACGACAGCCTCGACGACACCGTTCGCGTTACGGTCATCGCAACGGGCTTCGAGTGGCCCGATGAGTTCAACGAGGTCGGTCATCACGTCAACAACCGCGTTTCGGGCATGATCCGCGGCGGCGAGACCGTTCGCCGTGAGGAGCGCAGCGGCCTCGGCATGCGTTCCGAAAATCCTGCGCATTCAAGAGGCATTCGCGGCAACGGGTATCAGGAAGAGCCTGCCCGCCCCGTTAGGCAGGAAAGGCCCGAGAGGTTTGAGAGCGACCGCGCGTACTCCTCCCCCATCGGCGGAAGGCGCGAGGAAGTCTCCTCCATTCAGAACAGGCGCACCATCAGCGACGATCGCCGCACCCTCAGCGATGACAGGCTCGAGCAGAACGATCGCGGCGGTCTTGAGATCCCCGCATTCCTTCGCAGGAACAAGAACAACAGAAACTGAGCCTTGATCAAGGCATGCGGAGCGGCTCAGCCGCTCCGCTTTCATATTCTGAAATCGATACATGATAAAAGGAGCGGCAAACGCCGAAAAACCCATGCCCGAATTCATACATGATGACCAATCTATCTTTTACGAGCTCGTGAATCCAAGCAGATTCTCCGAGCGCACACCCATACTCATGCTGCACGGCAACGGCGAGGATATGGAGGTATTTGAAAACGTGCTCCTCCACCTCCTACATTCCAAGAGCTTCGTTCTAATGGATTCAAGGCTGCACGGGCAGTCGCACCCCCTCGAAAACGGCAGCAGGCGCCTGAGTTATGAGCTGATCGCCTCGGATGCGCTTGCGCTGATGGAACACCTCGGCATCGGCGAATACGATATCATCGGCTATTCCGACGGCGGCATCGCGGCGCTTTTAATGGCTATGCGCTCGATGAAGATTCGCAAGATAATGACCATCGGCGCAAACACCGACCCGAGCGGACTGACCGCAAGAGCGAAGCATGAGATGGCCGCCGCACATAAAAAAGCGCTCGCCGATGGCGACGAGCACACCGCGGAGCTTATGCGCCTTATGCTTGAGGAGCCGAATATAACCCCCGATATGCTTGCATCGATCATCTGCGAGGCAACTATAGTTCTCGGCAGCCGCGACAGGTTTATCTCAAAGAAGCATTCCGAGCGCATCGCCGCGCTCATCCCCCGCGCTTCGCATATAGTGATGGAGGGCGCGGGACACGGTATTCCCGTTACCCATGCCAAGGAGCTTGCGGAGCTGATAAGAAACGGTTTTTAAGGCAATGCTGAAAGATTTTTGCTTTTTTTGCAAATTTTTCCGAAAAATGCTCAACCGTTCCCGCGGCATCTGCGTTATATAGTCAGAAGAGGAGCAATGAGGAGCTTCCTGTTCATGTATTTCCTTCCTGTTTACTGTGGCTAGAGGCCGCCCTTGGGGCG
>JAFZJT010000002.1 GCA_017553815.1 Clostridia bacterium | reverse complement strand
TTTTTTCCGTTGATTCGTTATCAAATTGCCCGAAATGGGTCAGAAAGCAACGGTTTTTAGGCTATATTGCTGCCCATTTTGTGGATAAGTAGACCAAATGGGCGCACTTATCCCATACAAAACTCTTTTGTTCGCCCGGCACGAAAGCACTTCACAAGGTTCGCGCCGGCAAACAAGATATGAAACCGATTCATGTTTTTGGCTATTCCACGATACACTACCTTGGCATAGCCGAACTGCCGTTTAACAATCAGGAACGGGTGCTCAACTTTGCACCTCACCGCAGACTTCCTGTTCTCAATCTCCTTGTCCCGGTTGATACCTTTATAATTGGAGGAGATTTTAAGGCTGGACGGTCTGACATTGATCCGAAACTCCATCTCGCGGAAGTGCTCATTGTTTCGGATTTCTGGACGCTTGTCGGCACCGCTGTATCCGGAATCACCGTAACAGACTTCATCATCCTCTCGAAGAAGGTGGGCAGTCTCGTCAATATCATGAACATTGGCGGATGTTCCGGTGATTGTGTGCACATAGCCGCTTCCGGCATCCACTCCGGCATGAACCTTCATGCCGTGATACCACCGGTTCCCCTTTTTGGTATGGTGCATCTCCGGGTCGCGCTTGCCTTCCTTGTTCTTGGTAGAACTCGGGGCTGCGATGATTGTTGCATCTACGATGGTTCCGCCGTGCATATCGCGCTTTGAATTCAATATTTTCGGTTTCGTATTTCATGTTCAGAACCTCCGATGCAACTCGATGGATCAATTATACAGGAAAAATTCACTCTTTGCAAGTGAACAAAGTGAATATTATGAATTTTCACCTTTTTTCGATGAATATCGGACATCTTACAAGGAAAGCTCGAAAACTCTGTTTGCACTCCCGCTCACATGAATTGCACTTGGGGTTGAAAGCTATCTTTCCGCTTTTATCTCGGAAAAAGACCATTCGCGCTTTCGCGGATCGGGCTTATCGTCAACGCGCCGGTCCATTGCTGCGTGGCTTCGCCTTGCTCTTGGAGCGGTTCTTGTTGCGGTACTTGTCGGTCTGATCCTTCTGCTTGTCAAGAAGCTTTCTGTTCTCTTCGAGCTTACACTCGACCGACGGCTTCCTACTGTTGCGGTCTTGACGTTCCGACGAGGTTGCCTTGCATTCGTTTGAGACGCCTTTCGACGGAGTATCGTTTTTTTTGCTTCCGAGTTCTGCGTTTCAAAAGCCATACCGCCGAGCTCCGCCTTATCTCGCTCGTTGAGCATTTCGGACCTGAAGCCTCAGCCTTCCTCGACCTTGCCGTATCCGATCTTGCCGAGAACGTGGTTTGCCATCGAGAGCTGTTTTGCGCTCATGATAATATCCACCTTAATGCTGAGAGTTATTCCATACTCACGAAGATACTTTTTAACAATATCAGTGGGGGCATTCTCAAACACTCTAGAAACTGCATCTTCAGTGATGGTTTTGCGGAATAATGTAGCAATATGTAAAGAAGGAAATATTGCCAATATATCCACTATAGTTTTGCTTAGGCTATGCCGATTGAATCGTATTACACACAATCACCGTTCGATACGGCATATCCCACGCCCAAGAACTTGACGGAAAAGCTTACGCCGATCATCGAAACGGCAAATCCAACATCAATTGATCCTGCCAGAAGCAGAGCTCCCGAACTGTCAATAACGAAAGCTCCGAAGGAAACGCCAAGCGCAGCACCGAGTATCACCCCAAATCCGACCAATGTTCGCGAAAGCGCCACACCTTCAAGCACTTCTCCCGTATATGGCAAGGGGTTTACTCTAACTATCCTCGGACAGAGGATTCCCGTTTCTGTCGGAGTTGATAGACCGACGCTTTCCCAGAACCCGGGTTGGCTCGAAACCTCGGCTTATCCCGGCGAAGAAGGAGTGTGCGTAGTGTACGGTCACAGGAACAGAAACCACCTCAAAGTGCTCAAGGATATTGACTTCGGGGATACGATAACCGTTACATTTGAGGACGGCTCAACGATCAGTTATACTGTCGTATCAATAAAGGTGCTCGAATCCGATAGTGATATTCGAGTACCTTTGCTTGCGGGACAGCATATCATGCTCACGACTTGCTATCCGTTTTACTATACCGGGCATGCGCCGGGGAAGATGGTTGTGATAGCAAATAAATCGATTTGATGAAACTACTTTCAATTGTATTTAGATTATTCGGGATTTCGGGATGTCCATATAGACCTGCGCTGAACAAAGAGCCAAAATATATTATTCCAAGCTCTTGACCTAATCAGAGTCATGTGATACAATACTTGCGCAAAGCCGATGCTTTGGTATATCGATTAAGGAATTGACCTATCACGGGATAGGTGTACCCTTTCGAGATACCAAAGCATCGGCTTTTTGTCGTGCCGCGGATGAACCTTGACAACTGAATACAGAGAGCCAACGCCGGGGTTTAGCGAGACCCCCCGGGGAAGCAGCGCCACGACCCGCGAAAGCGGCGAGCGTGCCAAGGGAAAGCGGCCGAGGCTGATTTGGCAATTCACAATTAACAAGATTTTTGAAAGCGAGGTATCATTCTATGCATAACAATGAAAGAAAAAAAGCTGACGGCGGTACTGACCATCAAGAAAACTTCCTCCTACGATAGAATCGATAACGCGCGCGAAGTTAGTAAAAGACTCCTAAACTCGGCAAAACTTCTTCACGAAGGCAGCTACGCTTGCCTGTCCGCGGACTTCGGCAGGAACGTGACCACCGGAGCGTTCGCAGTTCCCGAAGGCAGCGATACGATCTGCGCAGATGATTTGAAATGGATATTTGACAAATGTGCGGACGTACACGAGGCTCCCATAACAGATCAAAGCATCTTTGAAGAAGGCGGCTGCGTTTACGCGCTGCGTTCCACGGGATGCGCCGAAACCGGCCACGAAGCACAGAGCTGTTTGACCGAACGATACCTCTGCGATCTTCATGATGCTCTTTCCGATCTTGGAGCCGTTGCTGCGTTCACCGTTTCTTCCCGCGGCGAGCATACGATCCTTATCGGTATCCCGAACAGAATGACGCTCAAGATGCGCACGCTGCTCTCAATGGCGTTTCCCGAAACGGAAGCAGTTGAAGTCAAGTCCGCCGAAGGGGCCTCGATCATTTCGGAAGAATATGCGGGCGATATCCTGACGGGGCTTCTTTACATCTTGATGTATCGGGCGTACAACGAGCGGAGAAAAACGGTTGATACAGATTATGAATATGATGATGGTTTCGACATAGAACCTCTGTACGATGTGATCGATCACGAAGAAGATACCGATGCTGTAAACTCCATGCCGATAGAGGATCTTGACCTGAGCGTGCGCACATATAACTGTTTGAAAAGAGCAGGCATCGATAGTGTAGGTGAGCTTAGACGGACTTCGGACGATAAACTGAGAAACATCCGAAATCTCGGTTGGAAAAGTTATGAAGAGATACGGGAAAAGCTTTCAAGACTTCCCGAGCGATCGGAAAGCGCTGAAGAAGCATACGGAGATCCTTCCGCCGAGCTTGCTGAGCTGATCGGGCTTGAAAATGTTAAGCAACAGATCCAAAGGATCGCGGCTTTTGCAAGAATGAAGCAAAGCATGGAAGCGCTCGGAAAGCCCGCCATACCGATCGTGCTGAACATGGAGTTCGCAGGCAATCCCGGCACGGCGAAGACCACCGTTGCAAGGATCCTCGCCAGAATGCTCCATGATATCGGGCTTCTTAAAAGCGGCGAGATCGTTGAGACCGGGCGAGCCGATTTGATCGCCAAGTATACCGGACAGACGGCGGATAAGGTGAAGGGAGTTTTTGAAAAGGCAAGGGGCAAGCTCCTCTTCATCGACGAGGCGTACTCCCTTATCGACTGTTGGGAAGGCTCGTTTGGCGACGAGGCGATCAACACGATAGTTCAGGAGATGGAGAACAATCGCAGCGAGACCGTGGTCGTTTTCGCGGGCTATTCAAACAAGATGGAACGCTTTTTCGAGCGGAACCCCGGCCTTAGATCGCGAGTGCCGTTTAGGATAGACTTCCCCGATTACGCCGTTGACGATATGGTCGAGATCGCAAAGCTTGAAGCGAAAAAGCGTGGTTTTTCGATCGAGAATACCGCATTCGATAAGATCGCTTCGATCTGCGATACCGCCGGGCGCAGCGATGATGCGGGCAACGGAAGGTTCTGCAGAAACCTTGTGGAAGCCGCAATACTCAGCTTTGCTTCGAGGGTGTTCGGAGAAAGCGAAGCGCCCGAAGCGCCGGACTTCACGCTTATCGCCGAGGACTTCACGGCTCCGCAAACTCTTAACGAAGTCCCCAAAACTGCAAGGATCGGGTTCGCGGCGTAATGCCGCGCCCGATATCGCGGGGAAGGTTACAGCAAACGGCTTCGCAAATAGGCTCTTTAAGCGAAAAGTCAAATTTCAAAAGCGCTTGTTCTTCACAAATAAAAGTTATATAATAATGAATGGAGGTTTTTCACATGGCACAGAAGGATTATGAACTTGAACGTCTTCGCGGGGAAATGGATAGTGCTCAGCGAGCGATCGACGTCGCGAAGAGTCGTCTTGATCCAATTCGTTCGCAGCGCGATAGCATCAAAAGTGAGATCAACTCGATCAAATTCAGGATCGCCGATCTCAAGCACTCGATCGACTTGGAATATGACGCCATTAGAATATGCAGGCAGGCAAGGAACAGCTATGATGCAGATAATCACAGATACAGAGCCCAATCTTTCAAGGACGCTCTGCAGCGCGAATATGAAATGAAGGCAGGCTGTTATGCGCGGTTGGATATGTTGAAATCAGATTATGAATCAGCACTTTCGGCGCTTAATGATGCAAAGGCAAGAAAACAGGCTGCCAGAGAAGCTTTCAATTCAAGGCTTCAGATAGTGAAAGACCGGAACGCTGCAAGACGAGCTGAGTGGAAGGAAACGGCATGTAAAAAATGCGGGAAGCCGATCCAATACCATATCGATTGGAAACGAGTTCCGAACTTGTGCAAGGAATGTGCTGCGAAGGAAAAAGCCAAGTGGCATGAAACCTCCTGCAAGAAATGCGGTGCTCCTATCCGGTATCACGAAGAATGGTCGCACAAACCTACTATATGCAAGGAGTGCAAAGCAAAAGTGCACTGATAAGATAAAGAAACGAATTGAGTGTAAGGATGATTGAAACGCGCTCAAAGCACCCAAACAACACTTTGGAGCAGAATCTGACAACTTTTTCGACCGTTTGAAAGAACAGATTCGTGTATTAAGAACCCATGTTCTAATGGTATTCGCATATTGCGAATGATCGCGAAAATAATACCGATGATGAACTTCATCGTTGAATATTTTTATTCAGTGTTTGCTGCAAAACACTTCTAATGGAGGTTTCTGGAGTATGAGTATCAATTGTATCGCAGATGTTAAGATC
>JAFZJT010000137.1 GCA_017553815.1 Clostridia bacterium | reverse complement strand
AATGAAAAAAGCCGACCGTTGTTTTCAAACGATCGGCTTCGTGTGAAGATGTGAATTATGCTGTTACAAGAGTTCGATTCTCTTTTTTGGCAAAAAACAGCGATTTACACCTATGAATTTGCAACTTAATAAATCGGAATTTCGACACCAAAAAACCCCGATAAAATCGGAGTTTTTCAGGCGAATATCTTTTTTGTATTCTCTTGATGGTGGAGGCGAGGGGAATCGAACCCCTGTCCGAAAAACTGTCTACAAGACTTTCTACGAGCGTAGTCGGTATTTTAACATTCCCTCCGCTTGGCTCCTGCCGACAGGATCAAAGCTTTAGTAGTTCCTAAATCCCACCCCGGGCGGAACGGGCCGGGGCTGGTTCCCCACTTTATTGACGCCCGAATCCGCAGTCGTGGGCAGCTGCGGGCGGACGGTCACCGATTAAGCGGCGACGGGTACGAAATTATTTTCGTCGTTTATGTTTAAAAGTTTCCCGCTTTTAACGAAGCTCGGGGCTTCGGCTCGCTTATCCGGCATCCACGATCCCCGTCGAAACCATGTACGCCCCCATGTATATGCGAAGGATGTGCGCAAACATACTGCACAAATCCACATTTACATTATAACCGCAAAGCGGAGGTTTTGCAAGGGCTTTGCCCCGTGTTTTACCGATTTCTTTTTCAAAAGGCTTTCCCCGCGGCGCTTTCAAATGCCGCCGCGATTTGGTGCGCTGCGCACAAGTGTTGGTTTTTATCACAATTTGTTGTAATAACCGTTGGAAGTTGGGGTTCGATTCGCGATCCCAAGCTTTCAAATAACAAATGTTTTTGGAGGAAAAACTAATGAGCAACAATACCGGCAACGGACATCCCGTTCTTGGCGTCGTCCTCGGCATCATCGGTATAATCGTGGCACTGTTACGCTTACGACCGACGTTATCGCCGACGGCATCGCCCTTATTCTCGGCGTCGTCGCCATTCTTCTTGGTATTAAGGCACGCAAGCTCAGCGGCAAGGGTCTCGGCGCGATCATCGTTGGCGCACTCGCCGTTATACTTGCTGTATTCATGACCGTCAGTTCCATCAGCGCTATCAACCTCATGAAGACCGAGGCTGAGAAGAAGAACCTCGATATCGCCAAGTATATCGATAAGCCCCTATCTTGGCTCATGGGCATCATTACGAGCCTTCCTAAGGATGAGGAGACCCTCAACGCTCTCGTTGAGCAGTTCAATTCTCTGAGCGAAACGAGCGGCGAAAACTGATTTCCCTATCTGACGCAGAACTGCCGCATGCACGGTAAAGCATACGGCAGTTTTTTATTTGTTCGTTATGATTCTTGCGCGCCGTTCAAACCGTTTTTGCGTGTTTTACGCCCCTCTTCATCGGTTCGGAAGCCATTGAGATAAGTTTATACGCCGAAGCACTCGGCGCATCGGCAGTTTTGTTTAAAGCATTAGCTCGCACTCCATGCTCATCACTGCGGAGCCGCCTATGCGTATTTTCACGTCGTCCCCGCGCTTACACAGCCTGCTCAAAACCTTCGACGGCCTGCCCATGTGCTCGCCTTGAATGAAGGAGTTTTCGCAGTCTGGCGTTATCAGCCCCTTGAGATAGAGATAATATGTCAGCGCGCCGTTCGCTGTGCCGGTGGCGCATTCCTCGGGGATGCCGAAGAGCGGCGCGAAATTGCTGCAATATGCGGTGCACTCCCCTTCGCCCGACGCGAACATGTGCACGCCCACGCAATCGAGCTTCTTTGAAAGCGCGGATACGGCGGCTTCGTTTTGAACAGCCGCAAGCAGGGTGCTTCTGTCGCAAACGGGCATTATTATATCCGAAAGCCCCGTCGAAACGACCATTGGCTCAAAGCCCGTGACGCCGTCCTCGGGGCGCAGCCCGAACGCGGAATACAGCGCCGCCGTATCGTCCGCATCGAGCGCATTAACGAGCTTCGGCGCCGCCATATCCATCCAAATTTGCTCGCCGTTCACGGTGATATTCAGCCTGCCCGCCTTGGTGTCGGCAACGGTATCGCCGTCCGAGATCAGCTCAAGCTTGCGCAGAAGCGCAAAGCTCGCGATAGTCGCATGGCCGCAGAGCTCGACCTCGCCCGCAGGGGTGAAATAACGGATTTTCACGGCGTGCTCGGTGCTTTCGTGCGTAAAAATAAAGGCGGTCTCCGAATGCTTGAATTCGGCGGCAATCGCCTGCATGATTTCATCGGAAAGCGAACGGTCAACGAGCATGACGCCCGCCTGATTGCCCGAAAAGACCTTCTCGGAGAAGGCATCCATCACGAAAGCTTTCATGCTCAGAGCCTTCCCTTTTCCTTTAGGATTGCTTCAACGAGCTCCACGCATTCAAACACCATGCCGTCGCAGAAAGGCTTTTTCTCGCCTCCCTCCTCCTCATTCTGCTTGAGAAGCTCCGCGCAATCGAGGCTTTTATGCGCATTCAACCTTTCGTAATAGGTTTCTACGGTTTCGGCGTCGTCGAGCCCGAAGAGCCCAAGCGCCATCAGCCCGCCCGTCACCGCGCCGCAGACCGAGCCGCGCTTCATGCCGCCGCCGAAGTTCGCACCGATGCGCCTTGCTGTTTCAACGCTTATTCCCGCATCCTCCGCAAACGGCATCACGACCGATTGCGCGCAGTTGTAATGCGGGGTGACTATGGCGCGAAGTGTCGCGCTTTTTTCAAGAATCTTACTCATTTTTCCTCCGATATTCGGTAAACCGTCCTATGCCGTCAAAAGGAGCGCAAAAGCGCCTCGCTCATGCTCCCTAAAAGCGCCGACGCAAAGCTGACGGTCGATTCAAAGTCCTCATACTTCGAGATGCAGTTCGAGGAATGTATGTATCTAACGGGTACGCCCGCAACTATGACGGGTATGCCGTTTCCCGCAAGGTTTATCATCGCGCCGTTGTTGCCGCCGCCCTCGCGCACCGCGCATTGAACGGGGATGCCCTCGCGCCGAGCAAGCTTCTCGGCATGGCGCATATAGCGCGGATTGCATATGATGGTCTTATCCATATAGCGGAGCATCGCGCCCTTTCCGAGCACGGTCTGAGCGAGCCAAGGCTCGGTGAAGGTGTCGTCCGCAGGAGCGCCCTCGAAGCAGAGCGCAATATCGGGGCGCACCTTATTTACCGCGACCTGCGCGCCGCGCTCGCCGACCTCCTCCTGCGAGGAGAATACGCCGACCACGTCGAATGGCAATTCCCTGCCGCGAAGATTTTTCAGCGTTTCCACAAGCGCCGCACAGCCGATGCGGCAGTCGAACGCCTTGCCGAAGAGAAGCCCGTGCGCCTCGTCGAATTCAAACTCCACGGCGGGAACGATCGGCTCGCCCACTCCGATATGGAACACGGTTTCGGCCTCCTCCTTCGAGGAGGCGCCGACGTCTATCGAAAGATCCGTCACCTCGAAGCTCGCCCCCGCCCTTTCCGATGCGCTCATAAAATGCACGGGTTTGGCGGCAACGACGCCCTGCAGATACTCGCCGAGGCGATTGCGGACCAGCACCTTGCTCGAGGGGAGCGAATTTTTGCCCCAGCCGCCGAGCAGAAGGAAGCGGATCGTTCCGTTCGGACGCACGGCCTGAACTATCGCGCCCACCTCGTCGCTGTGCGCGTCGAGCATCAAAACGGGCTTATTTCCAGTGTTTTCATTCCGGTAAACGTAGAGATTGCGGAGGGAATCCTCCTCAATCTTTCCGAGCGGAGCGCAGTGCTTTTTGAGCACCTCCACCGCGTCATCCTCGAAGCCCGATGGGCCGAAGGCGTTTGAAAGCTCCGCTATGAGTGAGATCGCCGAGTTTTTATCCATTTGCGTTTCCCTTTCAATTTTTAATAATCAAAAACGTGCATATTCAGCTTTTCGGAGATATGCTCCATCGCTTTTACAGCCGCTATGCTGTTTCCGAAGGGGTCGAGCGCGGAGCCGTAGAGCCCTATGCCCATGCCGGGAGCGGCGCACACGAGCCCGCCGCCGACTCCGCTCTTTGCCGGAACGCCGACGCGAACGCCGAATTCGCCAGAGAAATCGTACATGCCGCAGGTGAACATCAGGCTCTTAACCGTGCGAACGTGCTCCGCTTCGATGAGCCGCTTCCCGCTCGAAGGATCGACTCCTCCGTTTAAGATAACGGGGCCGAGCGCTGCAAGCGAGCGCGCCGACACCGAGAGCGAGCGCATTTTAAAGTATAGATCGACCGTTTTATCCGGCTCCGCCATCCAAACGCCCTTGCTCTTCAAAAGATAGACTATCGCGCGGTTTCTGTCGCCCGAATCGAATTCGCTCTTATACACCGCCTCGTCGAGCACTATGCCGTCGTCGTGGCAGAGCTCGCGCGCGAAGGCCACGAGCTCATCGAAGCCGAGGATATCCGCAAGCAGGCTGACGGTCTGAATCGCGCCCGCGTTTATCATCGGGTGAACGGGAGATTGCTTCGCATATCGAGCTTGAGTATCGAGTTGAACGCATCGCCCGAGGGCTCCATCATAATGTGGTCGAAGGTGCCGCGGAAGCCCCTGTATTTGAGCGCGGCGGCGAGGATGATGACCTTGCATATCGACTGTATCGAAAAGCGTGTTTCGTAATCGCCGAAGCTCAGGCTGTTTCCGCTGCGGTCGAGCATGAAGAGCCCGAAGGCGGTCGGATCGGCCTTGGCAAGCTCGGGGATATAGGCGGCGACCACGCCCTTTGCGGTCGAAGCCCTGCCGATATAGTAGGCCTCGCTGAACACGCGCTCGACGTTTGCGCTCACTGCCGTCGAATTATTCTGTCTGTCGTTTTCGTTCTCCATAAAAAGAGTACCACGTATGTTTAGGGGATCGTCCGCGGCAGCGCTATTTGCTTTTACGCCGTTTTCGTGGAGCGTGCTTATATTATAATCAAGCCCGAACGATTTTTCAACGGCAAAACGCGAAAAAAATCACAAAAAAGCAAAGCCGAAGCGGCTATTCTGTTCCGATCCGGCTTGTTGCCTTTATATTCATCTCTATGACATTCTACTTGATCAGATCGGCAAACAGCGCGATATTTTCGGCTTTCGGCTCGAGCTCGCCGCTCTCGAGCTTCTTCACGACCTCGACTATGCGGTCGTTCACCGGCGTTTTAACTCCGAACTCCCTTCCGAAGCTGCAAACCACGCCGTTTATAGCGTCGATCTCGCATTTTTTGCCGTTTCTTATATCCTGAAGCATCGAAGGCACTATCCCGAAATGCTTTTTCATCGCAACCGGAACGAGCAGCTCCGAAAGCTTCCTTTTAACCGCTCCGTTGTAGTAGAAAAGCTTCGTAATATCCTTGCCCTGCACGGGCGCAAAACGGGCGCCCGAGGCGCTGCCGACGTCGATGCACTCCTTCATGCACCGAACGGCGAGCTTTCTTGGGAGCTTATTTTTGCAGACGTCGCCGAAATTGCCGCCTATCGCGGTGCCGATGCCCGAAAAGGTGGCGTTTATAAGAAGCTTCGACCAGCGCGCGCCGATAAGATTCTCCTCTATCTCCACGGGACACATCTTCTCGAGCACACTTTTTACAAGCAAAAGCTTTTCCTTTGGCGCCTTTTCCATGCCCCCCATGTGGAACGAAAGCGCGGCAGGGTCGCTCGTCAGCCTCGCAACGCCGGGGCTTTCGAGATTCGCGCCCCATTCGACCACGCAGCCGATGATGCGCTCCTCCCCAACTATCCTCGCAAGCCCTGGCTCGGGAATGCCGTTTTGAAGCGTAACCAAAACGCCGTTTTCACCGAGCAGCGGCTTTAAGAACTCAGCAGTCCTATCGTTTTCAAGCTGCTTTGTTAAAAGAAAAATAACGTCGTATTCCCCGCTCATTTCACCGGGCAAAACGGCTTTCACCGACACGGTCATATCCACCGTTCCGACTATCCTCGCGCCGTGCTCGCCAAGCGCTTTGACGTGCGCCTCGTTGCGGTTCACAAGCTCGATATCGACTCCGTTCTTCGTTAAAAACGCGCCCATAACAGTTCCGAGCGAGCCCGCGCCGTAGATCGCATACTTCATATTCTATCCTCCCCTTTTATGAATTCGGATTTAACACCATGAATTATACCATACGCGCCGAAATAATCAAGCGCGAAAAAGCCGGACCCTTTCGGGTTCCGGCTTTACCGCGGGCTTAGCCCGCAAGCTTAATGCATAGATCAGTTGTTGGTCATCATAGCCATGCGCATGATCTCAAGCGCCTCAGCCATAGTGATGATGCCGTCACCGTTGAGGTCGCCGTGACCGATCTGTTCGTCGGTGCCCTCAAGGGTGCTCATAGCAATACGCATCGCGATCAGAGCGTCCGCCATAGCTACGGTGCCGTCGCCGTTGAGGTCGCCGTCGCCGGGCTGAGAGGGAGCGGAGGGACCGGGATCGCCGGAATAAACGACGTTGTCGATCTTGACGCAGTCGTCACCGCCGTTAACGCTTACATCCTTCTCGAAGGTCCACTCGAAGGTGTAGTGACCTGCGGAGGAAGCGGTGTAGGTGTAGGTCTGCCAGCTGTTCTGGTTGGTACCGGAGAGGTGCTGGATCTGGGAACCGTTTACCTTGAAGTTGTAGAAGTCGTAGTTGGTCTCGGAGCTGAACTTATACTCGAAGGTAAGGGTCTCGCCTGCTTCCATCTGGATAACGGTGGCAAGGGAAGAAACGGAGTTGGCCTGACCATCGTTGGAGCTCCTTACATAGAACCTGCCGTCGCCTTCCTCAGCAACGAAGGGGTAGTTCTCGCCGGTGCTGAAAGCAAGGGTTCCGTTCTCAACGTTGAGCGCATCGCGCAGGGAGGTGTCTTCAACGACGGTGATCGCAACGGTCGCAGTGCCGAATACCTGACCGTTTACCATAACAGCGCAGTTAACGGTGGTGCTGCCGATGCCGGTGCCGAGGATGTTTGCTCTGCGGTTATTGCCGTTTACGGTAGCAACGCTCTCATTGGCGGAAGTCCAAACGAGCTCGTACTGGTTCGCATTGTCGGGAACGCGGTTGAAGGTAACGGTGGAGGTCCTGCCGAGATACATCTCGATCTCGGACTCGCTGAGGGTGAAGCTGTTGAGCGCAACGGGATCCGCATTGCCGAAGAGGGTCCACTCGCAGTTAACGTTCTGGGGGCCGTCGGGGTTGGAGGGGAAGGGATCATCGGGACTCATAATGATGGGATATGCGTGAGGATTGGTGTAGGGGTCGCAGATGCCGACAGCGTTCTTCATAACGACGATAGCCTCGGCAACGGTCGCGCCTTCCTTCATTTCATTCCAGAATACCTCTTCGTAATCGTAGTCGCCGCGGAAGGAAACGCTCTGGGAGTAGCCGTATACGACGCCTGCGCCCGCGTTCAGAAGAGCGTTGCCGGTGGTGCCCTGACCCTGACGCTTCATACCTTCGCAGATAGCCATCCAAACCATGCAGTTGGGGAGGGTCGCGTTAACGTGGTTCTCAATGTAGCGACCGTCGATCCAAGCGGAGCTGCCTGCGCTGACCGCCCAGCCGTTCTGATAGTCCTGCTGGGTGATACCGCTGTTGGTGGTCAGGCAGAGGTAGGAAGAGGTGCCGCTCTGGGAACCGTGGCTGTCGTAGATAACAACGCCCTTGTCGGGGAAGTTAGCTGCGATGGCGGGGCCGGTCGCGCCGGTGCTCTGAACGAGGGTGTAGTCGCCGCCGGTGACGTCCGCGATGGACTGAGCTTCTTCCCTATACTGAGCGGTGAAGCTGCCGTCGTGACCGTAGTAGGGGCCTACGAGGAATACGTTGGGGGACTCGGCGTCCTTATCGGCATTGCCGTTACCCTTAACGACAACGACCTTCTCGTTCTCGGGGATGGCATCGACATTGGTGTCGAGCTCGTTCCTGAGGCGATAGTTGTAGGAGCAGAGCATGCCGTCAACGGTGAAGAAGAAGCCGTCCTTTGCGAAATCGGAGAAGCTGTCCTTATCAACGTTGGGGAGATTCAAGGCTGCCTGATAAACAGCGTTGATGACCTGATTGCGGTCCTTGCCTGCGGCCATAGCGGCCTGCTCGACATTTTCAAGAGCTGCCCAGGTGGTGTCAAGCTTACGCATTGCGTTAGCTTCGCCAACAAGCGCTGCGGTGCCTTCCGCAATGGTAAGGGCAGGGACGGTCGCAAGGACCATCATTCCCGCAAGAGCTGCGGTGAGGAGTTTACGAATCTTCATTTGGTTTCCTCCAGTACGATTATTTTTCCCTATTTTAGGGGCTCTGCAAACGCGCAAACGAACCTTTTGCAACATTCACATTACATACACTATTTTATCATGTTTCGAGCGTTTGTCAATTAAATGATCGGCTTTTTTACATTTATATTGTACTTAATAAAATGATATATCGGCCGGAGGATCATCAAGTTTGAACTTTCACGCCGTTTTTTGAAAAACACTCCCCTGCTTCCCCGCGGCGCGCTTCTCCTATTACACCTAATATTCTTTATGAAATATGCGGCTTTTTTTGCGTTCAATTCATCATATTTGGTGCGGCGATCCCTTTTGCCATAAAAAGTTGCCAAAAAGCGCGCTTTGGAGTATAATAAAAGGATTGAAAGTATGCCCGAACGGTTTTCACGCAGGGCTTAAAAAACGATATTCTGCTTCCGTTCGGAGGCAAAAAGGGGTCTGACATGACTAATTCCGCAAACAAGGAAACAGAAAAAAGGATAATAGGCAAAGTTCATTTCATCGGCATCGGCGGATGCTCTATGAACGGACTTGCTCAGATACTCAGGGAAAGGAGCTATGAGGTGCAGGGCTCCGATCGGAGCACATCGCCCTTCACCGAAAGGCTCACGGAGCTCGGAGTTCCCGTTTTCATCGGGCACGACGCGAAAAACGTTGAGGGCTGTGGCACCGTTATCTATTCCGCCGCCATCCCCGCCGACAACCCCGAGCGAGTTCGCGCGCGCGAACTCGGCATACCCGAGATAGAGCGCTCTGAGGCTCTTGGCATCATCAGCGAAAAATACAGCGATGTTATCGGCATCGCGGGCTGTCACGGCAAAACGACCATCACCTCCATGCTCGCGCTGATTTCAGAGATCGCGGATTCAAACGCCACGGTTCACGTTGGCGGCATGGTGGATTTTCTCGGCGGCGGCATCCGTCTCGGCTCCGGCGAGCTTTTCATAACCGAGGCCTGCGAATACGTCGAAAGCTTTTTGACCCTGCATCCCACCGTCGTTCTGATCAACAATATCGACAACGACCATCTCGATTATTTCAAAACCTTCGACAATATCGTAAACGCTTTCCGCAAATTCGTTAAGCGCATGCCCGAGAACGGCCTTCTTATCGGCTGCTCCGACGACGAGCACGTGCGCGCGCTTCTCGATGAATTCGACCTTAAAAAGCTCACCTACGGCCTTGATACGGCGTTCTCTCCCGATTATTACCCCGAAAACGTCGAGTACAACGAGCTCGGCTGCCCCGCGTTCGACCTTATGCACCGCGGCGAAAGGCTCGGAAGGATCGAGCTGAACGTTCCGGGAAGGCATAATATGCTCAACACGCTTGCAGCCTCCGCCGTTGCGCTTTCGCACGGCATGAGCTTTGCTGATATCGCCCGCGCACTGCCGGAGTTTCATTCCGTCAAGCGCCGCTTTGAGTACTACGGCGAAAGGGACGGCGTTAAGGTCTTCCACGACTATGCGCATCATCCCGCCGAGATCCGCGCTGCGATGGACAGCGCCGTGCGCACCTGCACCGACGGGCGCGTGTTCGTTGTGTTCCAGTGCAACAGCTACACCCGCGCCAAGACGCTTTTCCTCGATAATGTGGACTGCTTCAAGACCGCGTATGAGGTGCTCGTTCCCGATATCTACCCCGGCAGGGAGAAGGACGACGGCAGTGTTCACGCGATGGATATGGTGGATGCGATAAACCGCGAATCCCATAACGCCAAATACATAGCCACTTTTGAAGAGATAAACGAATACCTTAAAAAGAACGCGCACGAGGGCGACCTCGTGCTGACGCTCGGCAGCGGCGACGTTTATATTCAAAGCAAGCTGTTTATTAAAGTAAGCTCGAAAGCGTTTAAAAAAAGATGATCGGTCGAATTTCCGGCATAAAGGAACTGCCGCAGCGCGCTACGGCAGTTTTCTGTTTCACTTTTCATTCACTTTTCAGTTGTTTTCGCCCTTTTTTCGGCTATATGGCGCTTTATCGCCTTGAAGGTCTCATCGGAGATAACGTGCTCTATCTTGCAAGCGTCGTCCGCCGCCGTTTCCTCCGAAACGCCGAGTCCGATGAACAGGCTCGTCAGCACCTGATGGCGCTCGTAGGTCTTTTCGGCGGAGGCGCGCCCCTTGTCGGTTAGCGTGACCGCTCCGAGAGTGTCTATCGAAACAAATCCGTTTTCCTTTAATATGCGCATGGCGCGACTGATGCTCGGCTTGGAATAGCCCATCTCGTCCGCAATATCGATGCTGCGCACCTTATCCATTTTTTGTGAAAGCCTGAGTATCGTTTCAAGATACATTTCACCCGATTCCTGAAGATTCATTCTATCGCCTCCTTTTTGGGATATGATAGCACTTTTTATTGTGTTTGTAAACCTTTGCGGGAAAGAACTCAATTTGCCGCGTTCGGCTCGTATTCAGCCGTGATGACCCGTATCCCGTCAACGCCCTCGCCCGCATGAACGCGCATACAGCCGTAGAGCTTGCCGCTTTGCGAAGCATAATCGGATATTCCTTCGAGTATCGCGGAATGCTCGGCAAGCTTAGGGTTCAGCGCTCGGATGCAGTGCGCAAAGGCGCTGTTCAGTTCGGCCTCGCCAAGCCTGCTTTGAAGCTCCGCAGGGGCGCAGAATGAGATATAGCGCACGACTCCGCTTTCATCCATCGCGCCGCATATAATAAGCCCCCTCGTATCCTTCACATCGAACAGAATGCCGGGGTTTCCGCTTACTATCTTGATATCGCCGCCGTACTCGGCGTTGTAGCTGTAGATGTACTCGCCAAGCTTCACGGTCTCGTCGCTCTTGCTGTTTTCGCAGAGCGCGATAAGCTCGTCCGAATTCAAAAACAGCGTGTTTATCGCGCGGAAAGCACGGGCAGCATTCAGATAGCTGTTGCGGTTCATGAGCCGGATGCCCTCGTTGTAGAGCCCGATCATCGAATCCACGTTTGCAATATAGGCGGCGCAGCGCTGATAGTCGCCGAGCTGCGTAAACGCTTCCCTCGCTTTGATATACTCTCCCGCTTCATAGAGGGCGACGGCGTTTTCATAATCGCGCTTTAACCCTTCGATGCGCTCAAGATACTCGGCGCTGTTCAGATAATCCTTTATTCCGAGGAAGCAGGAGCTCGCCGTATTGTAATCGCCCGTTTCAAACGCGGCGACGCCCTGTGTGTAGAGCCGCTCGTATTCGCATATCGCGTCAAGGTACTGCTTCGCATCGGCGTAAAGCGCCCCATCGAGCCTGCAGCACTCGGCAAACGCCTGCTTCGCCGCATCCATATCCAAGGCATTGTACGCCGCAGAGCCCCGATCGAAGGCCGCCTGCGCCGCCTCGGTATCTGTTTTGGAGCAGGACGAGAGCAGAAGCAGCGCCGATATAGCCGCGCAGGTAAGCGCGAGCGGGAGCCGCACTGCCTTTTTCTTATTCAGCTCGTATCTCATTTT
>JAFZJT010000136.1 GCA_017553815.1 Clostridia bacterium | reverse complement strand
TTTTGCCTGCGTTCCTTTCCGCGGATGGATTCGCTTTGTCCCCGATTATGCTTTATCAACGCATGTACTGCGTCAGTTCATATCGAACGCGTCTTTCAAAAATGCTGCGGTCTTTTCCAGAGCAGCCTCCTCGAACGGGCTGTCCAGACCGGTCTCTGCGAGGACCGCGGCGAATTTCTTTCCGTGGGTGCGGTTCAGCAGACGGCAGAAGGCGTCGACGCCCGCGCCGGGATTCTCCGCTTCCAGACGGCAGATCTGCATGGCAGCCACCGCGGAATCGGAATAGCTGATGACGTAGCCGGGGTATGTAAAGAAATGCTGATAGACGCTCCAATAGTTGCTTTTGAATCGCACGCCGCTCACGCCCGCAATGCCATAGTCCTCCATGCACTGCCCGAATATGACGTCGAGGTTTTCCACGGTCAGCTCCTCCGGCGCAAGTGCGTAGACCTGAAGCTCAAAGTCCGCATATGCGCCTTCCTGCAGAACGGAGTAAACCAGAAGATCCGACAGCGTCGCGCGGAGGTTCTCGGCACGCGCTTTGTCCGAGAATGAATCGGCAGAGGCGAACGCCAGATACTGCATCGACTGGGAGTAGGTCTCTGCGGTCTCATAGTCCCCCTCAAAGCAGTAATTGTAATACCAGTCGGTAAAATGTCCGAATTCGTGGAACAGTGCGATGAGCAGATCTTTGGAATAGGGATCTACGAAAATATAGGGCGACTCATAGTTTCCGATGTAGCCGGTATAGGCGATTGCCATCTTGTTCTGCGATCTGGAAATGTCATACAGCTCGTAACCGGACAGAAACCGGAAGCTCTCCCAGACGGGTCCGCCCATCCTCTCCGCTGCCGCGGAAAGCATTTCCATCGACTTGGACTCATTCCAGTTCGAATAGTACGAATACTGATCGGCGATCTTGGAATTCTGCATCAGCGGAGCAAGAACGGCTTTGACCCGGGTCAGGTATTCTCGCGCCTGCGCAGTTGAATAATCCCGCCTGTAGTCGCAGGCATAACTGTAATCCATGTAGTTCTCATAGCCCTTGGACGCGGCGATCTTTTGGCGGGTCTTGACAAGTTCGATGAAAATCGTACCGGAGGTCTCGTGATTCTTTTCGATCTGGCTGTAGTTGGTAAAATCGGCTGTCGACGCCAGCTCATAGTATTGGAACAGCAGATCATTTTCCTGCTGTTTCAGATCGAAGTAGGACTCTGCACCTGCATTGAAATCGTCAAATGCAAGGAAAAACCCTTCACCGAAATATGCCTGTTCCAGAGCGTCCCTGCACGGCGAGCCGGCGAAAGCGGCATAAAGGGTGTTCTCCTTTTCTTCCACGATCCCGCTTTGTTCCTCGCAGTAATTGTACTCATCGGCGAAATAGCTGTCGTTCATATCCATGCAATAACGGCAGAACGATATGGCATCCATCGATGAGAGGTTATGGATTTGCACGGCAATCGGGTAATAGTCGTTCAAAAGCGCTTCCGCATCGTCACATCCGGGGACCTTATTTGTGAGCGTCTCGATATCGGCGATCAGTTTTTCGGCGTCCGGGCGAACGTAGCGCATCTCGGAAAGCTTCGGGATCGACAGGGGCTCTTCCGGCAGAAAGCTCAGCTTCCCGCCGTTTTGCCAACGGACCGGGATCCCGTTCGGGTCTGCGGTCGCCGGAGGTTCGGTCGGCACGGCGGAAACCTCCGGCGTCGGCGTTTCGGTACTTACCGTCGAACCGGTCCGCCTGGCACATCCGGTGTAGCAAAAGCCGATCAGGAGCGTTACGCCCATCAGCAAAGACAATATGCGTTTATGTTTCATGGCATCGGTTCCTTTCCGTCCGCATCACAAGGTTACGTCGGCAGCAGACGAGGCTCCGGCTTCGCCGCAGAGCCTTCTCCGGTCATGATCCGACTGAATCGACTGTTTGTGTTGTCTATTATACCACGAAACGTCTGTTTTTCAACCATTTCGCGTATTCCGTCAGGCGCGAAACACGCGTTTTTCTTTTGCTCAAAGCTTCGTCGGCTATCCGGAATGATCCATGCCGGACGACGTTCTCCTCGCGCTCGATATGCGCCGAGGCGTTCGTGTGAACTACACCGTGAAAGCGGGATATTCCCGATCTTCCTTCTCGGAAGGTAAAAGAAATCGCCTGTTGATAACGGACTTCGTATTTTGTCTTGTTTCGCGAAAGCTCATTCCTGCTTCATAACTGTCGCAAGAGGCACTTGTTCGATATACATATCTCCATTGGAATCCAACAAGATCAAGGTAGCGCCGCGCTGTTTAACGTCACGGGCGATTCCCGGCATGGCAAGATAGTCGATGCTCATACCGTAAGTCAGACGGATGCCTTCATATTCGAGAGACATATTGTTGTAGTGATCGTGGCCGCAGAAAAAGCCTTGCGTGCTGCCGAGCGACTTCGCTGTGTCAAAGATCGTGCTCGGGTATTCCGAGCAGCATACCTTGCCGAGCATGGTCTCGTCGTTCGAGCCGGAGTAATAGGTCACTGCGTCGCTGCCCTGTTCGTACAGTTCGTACGCCGTCTTGTACTGCTGCAGCGGGATATGGAAGAAAATCAGCGACGGTACAGTTTTGCCTGCTTCCGCGTTCAGCCGTTCGGTCTCCGACCGATACCATTCCACCTGATCGTCGTGAATATAGTCGTATTTGTTCAGTCCCTTCCCCGTATAGGCGTTGGAGTCGATCAGAAACAGCGCTTCATACAGCGATCCGTCCTGTTCGCGGATCTCGATCAGTTGATTGCTGCGTCCCGTGATTTCCGGCTGCGTATAGGGATACAAAAGCGTGCGGCTCGTCTTCCATGAAAGCGACATATACAGCTCATTCAACCCATGCTCTGACGTCGCCGCGTAGCTTTCGGTGTCGTGGTTCCCGTAAGTGAACGCCCACGGAACGCCGGTGTTGCGCATGAACGCCGCAAACTGCTGGACCGGCGCGGTGTTGTTGAACGAGAACGACGCAAAGCCGACTGGAAACGCCATATCCCCCGTTACCACGACAAGGTCCGGCTTGGTTTCTTCGAGCAGCGCAAAGACAGCTTTCAGCGCCTTGAGATCTTTTCCGTAGGAAAGCGCGCTGCCGCCGAGATGAATGTCTGTCAGCTGGAGGATCTTGAATTCGCCCTCCGGCTTTGTGATCGTATAGACGCCGGTTTCATCGTTGTACGCAATCTCTGCCTTGCCCTCGTAGATATACGGAACCGAATTGATATAGGGCTGCGTCAGCCAGACGTCCCGTGACAGAAACGCGTACCCGCCGACCAAAACGGCGATCGACAGCGCGACGGCGATCACGATACGACGGTACTTTTTCTGTGAATAGGTGAAGGTATGAATGCGGAAGAAATTGTACGCAACGATTCCAAGCGCATAGACCGCCGAAAGAAACGGTGAGATATCGAGGACAAAGATCCGTTCAAATGCAAAAAACAGCGCGCCGCCGAGCAGCCAATAGATCGCGGATACGATCAATACCCGCCGCAATTCCTTACGGAACAGGACGATTTTCTCAAACGGATGCCGTTTGTTCAGCCAATGCAAAAGCATTAGGTTTTTGACAAGGAAGAACGCGATGGCTTCCCATAAAAGCATCTGTCCGATGATGTTTTCCGCGACCTCGTCCGCCTTGGAATTGACGCCGAGAACGATCAGGGAAAGCGCCGCGCCGCAATAGAAGAAAAATGCGATCAGAATCCAGTTGATCGACCGTCTCGCGTACCGGTCAAACAGGCGATACCATCGCTCCTCTGTGATCCCGGAAAGCTCTGTGTTTTGCTCCTTCTTTCGGGACAAAAGCACGGTCAGCACCGCCACAGCGATCAGCGCCGCTGCGATCAAAAACAGATACCAGCGGTTCTCATGAAGAAGCAGAAACGCCTGCAAAAGATAGGCGCACCCGAATACGCTGAGGATCGCTATAAGGTAGGTTTTGAGACGTTTTCTGTTCCATGCTTTCTGAAAGTCCATCCTGTTTCCTCCCATATCTGCAAAAAGCCGACCGCAAAGGGTCGGCTTTTGCGTTTGCTGTTTTAAGCTTCCTTCTCCGCCAGATACGCCACGATGGAATGTGCTGCGACGTTGCCTTCGCCGACGGCTTTCGTCAGCTGATACGGACGTCCCGTGCAGTCCCCCGCCGCGAAGCATCCCGGCTTGTTGGTCGCCATATTGCGATCCACGACGATATCCGCGCCGGAAAGCTCGATACCTTTGATCAGGTTCGCGGGCGCGACTGCGGGACGCAGGATAAACACGCCGTCCACGTCGAGCGTTGTGCCGTCAAGCAGATCGATACCGTTCGCCTTCTTTTCGCCGCAGATCGCTTTCAGCTTGCCCGGGTTGACCACGATGTTCTCACCGGTCAGTTCGCATGTATACGGCGTAAAGAGAAACACCTTTGCGGCGATCTCAGCAAGATAGGTCACCTCGTGCTCAAAGTCCTTCGAGCCGCAGTAGACCGCGATCGTCTTACCTTTGTAAAGGAAACCGTCGCACGTTGCGCAATAGCTGACGCCGTGACCCAAAAGCTCTGCTTCGTTCGGAAAGCCCTTGCCGGAAACCGCGCCGGTAGCTAAAAGCACCGTCTTTGCTTCGTAGATATCGCTGCCGCCGAGCACCATGAAGCCCTTTCGTGACGCTGAAATCTTCGTGACCTGCTGCTCGGTGATCTCGAGACCCATTGCTTCGACCTGCTCCAGATACAGCCGGTTGAGTTCCGGACCCGTCACCATCGGCACGCCGGGGTAGTTTGCGATCTTCTCGCTCTTTTCCACCTTGGGACTGAGCTTTTTCGAGCCGAACCAGATGATGTTCTTGTTATGCAGCTTCAGCGTCAGCGCTGCGGAGATCGCAGCGGGACCCGAGCCGATGATGGCGACGTCGTACATGGTAATCTCTCCCTGTTTTGATGATTAGTTCCAGAGTTCAGCAGCAACACCATAGTGCGCGCCGAGATCCTCGATTGCCTTTTTGAGCGCTGCAAGGTGCTCCTCGTCATAGCCGCCGCTGTAGCTGAATGCAAAATTGCCGAGCATGCCGTCCATCGGGATCGCGCCTGCAATGTTGTGATCGTTCTTCAGACCGTTCAGGAGTGCATCCGTTCTGGCTTCCATGAACATATCCACGATCGAACCGTCGGTGATGTTTGTGTAGATAAATCCTGCGGTAAGACCGGTTGCTTCAAGTTCGTTCGTGCTCATGTCAATGCCCATCACGTTGCTGTCACCGTCTACGATAACGCCTTTTACACGCAGATAGTCCTTGAGGTTTGCGAGCGACCAGTCTTCGAGCTTCGCCGGGTAGTTGCCCCATTCCACACCGCTGTCATCCTTCTTTGCCGTGCTGCCGCATGCGATTGCGCCGAGTGCGAGAACGCAGACCAGAACCAGTGCCAATACCTTTTTCATGTTTGTTTCCTCCATTATTTTAGTTTGTTTTTTGTATCAAATCAAGCACATTACTGCTGATTTTCAGTTGTACATGGCTTCGGAAATCGCTTCTTCCAGCGTATCCCGATCCTGGAATCCCGACATGGTGGACTTGATTTCTCCGTCCAGCATGAAGAAGATCGTCGGCGTTCCGGTGATCTCGAAACGCTCTGCATACTTCGGGCTCTTTTCGATATCGCACTTTGCCAGATTGATCTCCGGGTTGTCATAGATGATCTCACTGAGTACCATATCGAGCATCTTGCACGGGCCGCAGTGATCCGTCATGAAATCGGCGATCCAGAAGCCTTCTTTGGTTACTGTATCAAATTCTTCTTCGGGTACAAACTTCGTCATTTTGCATTTCTCCTTTCCAATGCCTCACGGATTTTATCAAAGATTTTTACCTGCAGTTCCATCATGACCTCGTAGTGATCGCAGGGATCGGTCTTGCCTTCCGGCTTCAGTCCCAGAATGTTCAGGAAGATCAGACTCTGCTGGATCTTCATCTTGTACCAATCGCGGCGCATGGCGATGAATTCGTCGATCGAATGAACGTGCATGCCCTCTTCCCAATCCTTCGGGACTTCTTTGGTGAGGTCGATCCCATCCTTTTCGAGGAACATTTTGATAAACGATTCCTTTTCAAGCTCGCCGAGGATTCGAATGTCTTCTTCGTCATACTGCTCGATCGGATAGTCCTCTATGACTTTTGAGATCGTGTAGTAGTTGACGTGACCGAGGATCTCATTCGTCTTGGTTTCGCGGATGTATTTCACATAGTCCGCAACAGTGGTCAGCGGGTTGCCGTTGTAATCCTTCTGGTTCAGTTCTGCGACCATCTCGTCGGTAGGCTCCGGCGCCTGCTTACGCTTGAGTTCGAGAACCTTTGCCAGTACTTTCTCGCCGCTGATCTCGGTCTCGACGGTTTCGCCGACTGCTTTGCCAACGAGCAGTGGCTCAAGCTCCTTGCTGTAAAGCCCTCTGCCGAGCGTCACCGTGACACGCTCCTTATTGAACTTCGGGATTGCGCTTTCGGTTTTCAGCGCCGCCGTATCGCCGACCTCGGCTTTTGTGCCTTCCGGCAGCGGAAGCAGGACCAGCTGTTCACGAATGATGCTCTTTCTTGCGAGCTCTGCGAGTTCTTCCTCGCTCGGAATGCTGCGATAGGCGTCCTCGCGCTTGAAATACGCATCCAGATACTTGTTGAAATCGATCTGACCTTCATAGGGAAACTGAGTGTTCATCTTATGCCTCCTGCGGTTTTGTGCGCCGTCCCATGACGGTGGCAAGGTAGTTGTCCGTTGCGTTCAGAACCTCACTGGGAGATCCGCATCCTTCAATGACGCCGTTGCGCAG
>JAFZJT010000135.1 GCA_017553815.1 Clostridia bacterium | reverse complement strand
TGGGTTCTCTATATTATCGATACAAGTGCAAGCAATCAAGTGCTGGGGACGACGAAGTATGACGGTCTGGCATTGGCTTATGGACTTATTGTCCTTGCATTACTGTTAATTCTTGAAGTCGCACTTTTTGGCGGCATCGCGCTTCTTTTATCGCAGAACAGAACCACGTTGAAGGTGGTTTTAGGTGCAGTCATCGTTATAATCAGCTTAATATTCCTGATCGGCTTGAGCAAATTCTTTTTCAGAATCTAAGGAAACGCTGATTAATCAGCCTGTGTAGTCTTGAATCTACCTGAAATTGTTTTTTCAGTTGATTCGTTATCAAATTGCCCGAAATGGGTCAGAAAGCAACGGTTTTTAGGCTATATTGCTGCCCATTTTGTGGATAAGTAGACCAATTCAGCGGCATTAAAACAAAAGCAGATGCAATTAAAGCGCTTGAGGTTATCAATTCTATGCCATTCCCAGTAGCTGACGGGCTTAAGCTTATAGCTGTCGAGTTGGCTGATTATAGAGACCGATTTGACATTCTCTATGGGATTGAGGGCGATGAAAATGGCTTTATCTCATTTCGGATGTCTCTAACAAGCAGCGATGCGGAATCCGACATCAAGGATGCTGAGCAGAAATATCCGCTTATTGAGCTTCCCGAAACGCGCAATTCAGATTTGAAATATCTTGCGCGAGTGGGAACAGCCGCGTCAGTCGTTACAGATTCTCAAGCTGCTATATTGACATGCCTAACGAACATACGCTCGCACGAAATACGAATACCAACGAGCTTATCCGAGAAAGAGCTTGTGGACATACTCGCAAATTGCGAAATTACCACTATGGACGAATACGCGAAGAAAGCGCTCTATCCCGCTCCAACGCCGGATAGCAACCCAGTCTATTTATCCTTCTTCGATGAGTGCTATGCAAGGGCGACGGCCGAGCAGCGCGAAAAGCTCGATGATATAGGTCAGTATTGGGATGGTAGGCCCGGCGACTGCTATCGGAAGATAATGCAGGCAATGGGAGAGCTCGATGAGGATCATCCGCGCATCACGCTTGAGCAGGCACGCGCCATCTGCAGGGAGGAAGCCGCTTCATGCGAAACGCAACAGGAAGCTGTTATTGAAGCTTTAGGGCGCATCGACGAGATCGCCGGCGCTTGTGATTTCTATGGCGGCAGCGGAGTGAATGCGACCTATTATTTTCTCAACGATGAGGGTACCGAATGTTTATGGAGTTTGTTCTGCGGCAATATTGTTTATATAAATAGCATTACCGGCGTATCGGAGCAGCTGCTGCCTCAGGAGTAAAGCGGTGTAGCTTCCGATAGTATCCTCGACATCATAAGAATAATCCTTGGCGCGAAGGCAATCAACTGCTTTCGCGCCATTTTCTTTGCCGAAACGGCGGCCGCATTTAGCTTGGGGGTGCATGAAGAGAGAAGCGTAGAAGATTTATGCAAGCATGGGAAACGCCGGAGCATTCCGCTTTTGGGGTGGATATTCACCGCTTTGCGTTATCAAGCGCGGGGCTTATCACAATATTCCTTGTTATGGGCTTATCGGTCACAGCGGCTCTTGAGAGCACCATCTTTCCCGCTTCGACCGAGTGCGTCAGCCAAACGTTGCCGCCGATAACGCAGTCGTTTCCGATATGCGTATTGCCGCCGAGCACAGTCGCGCCCGAGTAGATCACCACGCGGTCGCCGATGTCGGGATGGCGCTTGATGCCCTTGACGAGGCTGCCGTCGGGCGCGGCATCGAAGCTCTTCGCGCCGAGGGTGACGTGCTGATAGAGCTTCACGTTCCTGCCGATGGTCGTGGTTTCGCCGATAACCACGCCCGTGCCGTGGTCGATGAAAAAAGCTTCGCCGATGGTAGCGCCGGGGTGAATGTCTATGCCCGTCAGCCTATGCGCGTATTCGCTCATGAGGCGCGGCAGAAGCGGCGCGCCCTCAAGGTAGAAAACATGCGCGAGGCGGTGGGTGCTTATCGCGGTGAAGGCGGGGTAGCAGAGGATGATCTCATCGATCCCGGTTGCGGCGGGGTCGCCCTTATACGCGGCGTCAAGGTCGGTCAAAAGCAGCTTTCGCACGGCGGGAAGCGCGGCGAAGACCGATTCGAGTATCCCTTCGGCGCTCTCCTCGTCGCCAGTCACGGCGGAAACGCAGCAGCGTATCAGGATCGAAGCCTGCGCAAGCGCCTCCTTCCTCGAGAGGGAGAGCGAGGCGTACTTGGGGAACATCGCTTCGATAAGAAGCGCGGTGTATTTTTCAACGCGCTCACGGAACGCGCGAAAATCGCGGTCAAGCGCGGTGTCCGCATCGAGCGCATCGAGCGCGAGCGCGGTTTTTTCAATTAGAGCAAGGTTATCCATTTTTGCTTTTTACCTTAAACTCAGATATTTCGATATTCCGATATTTAGTGAACAGCGAATAATGAATAGTGAATAGTTGAGGTGGGAATTCCTGCGGAATTCCTTGATTTTCGCTGCGCTGCGGCTTGAAAAACTCCGTTCATTATTCAATATTTCCTGCCTGCGTGGTCGAAGCGAGCACCGCTCAATCCTCGCCGTAAAGCGCGGTGGACATATACCTTTCGCCGGTGTCTGGAAGAAGCACGATCACGGTCTTTCCCGCGTTTTCATCGAGCTTCGCCTTCTCGATGGCGGCATGGAGCGCCGCGCCCGATGAGATGCCCGCGAGGATGCCCTCGCGCCTTGCAAGAAGCCTCGCCGCGGCGAACGCGTCCTCCGTCGATGCGGTCACGACCTCGTCAAGGACGGCGGTGTTCAGTATCTCGGGAACGAAGCCTGCGCCGATGCCCTGAAGCCTGTGCGCGCCTGCCCTGCCGCCGCTGAGGACGGGGGAGGATGCGGGTTCGACCGCGACTATCCTAACCTCGGGCTTCATCTTTTTAAGGTATTCGCCAACGCCCGTCACCGTGCCGCCGGTGCCGACGCCCGCAACGAAGATATCCACGGTTCCGTCCGTATCCTCCCAAATCTCGGGTCCGGTGGTTTTATAATGCGCGGTGGGATTAGCGGGATTTACAAACTGACCCGGAATAAACGCATTGGGTATGGTGCTTTTCAGCTCCTCCGCCTTTTCAATCGCGCCCTTCATTCCGAGCGCGCCGTCCGTCAAAACCAGCTCCGCGCCGTAAGCTTTTATAAGGCTTCTGCGCTCAACGCTCATGGTCTCGGGCATGACTATTATGCAGCGATACCCCCTTGCGGCGGCGAGTGAAGCGAGGGCAACGCCCGTGTTTCCGCTGGTGGGCTCGATTATCACCGAATCGGGAGTGAGTATGCCACGGCTTTCCGCATCGTCGAGCATGGCTTTGGCGGCTCTGTCCTTGGCGGAGCCCGCGGGGTTCTCTCCTTCAAGCTTAACGATAAGCCTTGCCTTAAGCTCAAGCTCCTTTTCAAGCCTTGTCAGCTCAACAAGCGGCGTTCCGCCTATGAGCTGTTCGTGCGAGGTGTGGATATTCATGGAAAACCGCTCCTTGTTTTGGCTAAGCGCGGCGGGTAGCAGAGCTTTGCCTGCGCACCATGATCCGATGCGCGGGATAAACGACCCTTGCGCTCGGTTTCATATTATAGGTCAACGGCGATAATTGTCAAAGCCGATATATACTTTTCTTCCGCTCGTTAATAATTTTGCCATAATTTATCTATAAATTAAAATGAGTAATCCTTAATTTACGCCGGTTAAAAGAATAACGTAATGGAATGGCTTTTTACTCTATTAAGCAGATAACGCAGGTTTAAACATGGAAATTATGGGAAAACAAGCATGAATATGATGTATCGACAGCATAAAAAGGGCTGGAAACTGAAAAGTGATGAAGGAGAAACTCACATGGAAGGAACCCTTAAATCTGGTGCATATGGAAAAGCTTGTTTTGAATGATAATCAGTTTGCTTGTACTTATGCTTACTTTGAATTGCAGCATACCAACCAAATGAATTGCGGTCACATGACCGCAATATATTGACAAAGACAGGAACCTATTGTATAATTAATATAGAAGGGGGTTATTTATGTGAGTAAGCAAGCAAGTGTGTCGGATATTGCTGCATATCTTAGTAATGTCAAACGCCTGGTATCAACTGGAGCTTTTCAACTCATTCCGAGAAAAAAGAATTTGCAGGATTTAGCAAGATATGGCCTTACTATCGATGATGCAAAAGATGAGATTTTGGGGCTGACTGTAGTTGACTACTACAAAGGACCCAAACAGGATTTCGATCCTAACCGACCTGGAGATATTTGGGAGTTTAAAAAGAATGTTGATGGAATACCTTTTTACATTAAAGTCAAAATAGCCAATGAGGGCGGATCGGTAGTTTTAAAGTGTCTTGGGTTCCATGAAGATGAATTTGTTTAGGAAAGGAGATGACTTCGATGAATAAGTATTGTGATAATTGCGAAAAAGAAGTAAGCATAAAAGTCATAAATAAGAAAGAAACATATGCTGTGTGTGGAGAATCAATCGAAGTTGAGGCTCGGGTATTGATTTGTGCGGAATGTGGTGAAGAGCTTTTCTGTGAGGAGTTTGATAATGCCACACTTGTCGCTGCCTATAATGAATACCGTAGGAAGCATAAGCTTCTTTTTCCAGAAGAAATAAAAAAGATCCGCGAGCAGTATAACCTCAGCCAGCGGAGCTTTGCAAAGCTTATGAATTGGGGAGACAAGACCATTTTCAGATATGAAAACGGCTCTATCCAAGATAAAGCCCATAACAGTCTTTTGTTTTTTTTGCGTGAGCCTGAAAACATGAGGACTTACCTTACCGAAAATGAGGTGGGGCTTGATGAGAAGCAGATAAAGAGACTGCTTGACACGGTTGAAAAGATAGAAAAAAGCAATGAGTATCTTTCAAAGACAAGACTTTTTAATTGCTTCTTTTCAGAAAAACCATGCGAGGAAAACGGATACAGAAGATTTGATTATGAACGCCTCTGTGCTATGGTTTTGTATTTTTCAAACAAAAGTAAGTCTTTGCTAAAAACAAAGCTTATGAAGCTTCTGAACTATGCGGATATGGTCTTCTATAAAGAGAATGGCATTTCAATATCTGGATTGAAATATGTTCATTTGCCTTATGGACCGGTCCCAGACAACTTTGATATCCTTCTTGGAAGAATGGCAAGTGATCACATTGCTCATATTGAGGTGTCCTACTCAAAAAATGGCTATGAAAACCATCAGATTATACCTGAGAGTGAGTTTTCGGATGAAATGCTTTCCGAGTTTGAGATCGGAGTCCTTGATCGCGTATATAAAAAGTTTGAGAGCTATGGTTCAGTTGAAATTTCTGAGTATTCTCACAAAGAGAAAGGATATGCTTCAACGAAGCAAGGCGAAATCATTTCTTATGCATATGCTAAGGATATCAATTTCACCTAATTTAAAGTAATGATGCTGATAAAATGGGGGGCTAATGTCAAGGGTTAGGGTTAAGCCTAACTATTTAAAACGGCAAAGCTCATGCAAAAATGAAGATTTTGCCAGTAATCTAAACGGAGCGAGCGGCTGCCTGCTCCGTTTGAATTTCGTTGGTATTAAGATCAGAACTTCATTCCGTTGAACTTGACGCCGGGACCCATGGTGGTGGAGAGTACGAGGCTCTTAATGTAGGTACCCTTCGCCGCAGCGGGCTTTGCCTTGATGATGGCGTCCATAAGCGTGGCGAGGTTCTCGCCGAGCTTTTCCTTGCCGAAGCTTACCTTGCCGACGGGGCAATGGCAGATGTTGGTCTTGTCAACACGGTACTCGACCTTACCTGCTTTGATGTCGGAGATAGCCTTTGCAACGTCCATGGTAACGGTGCCGCTCTTGGGGTTGGGCATGAGGCCCTTGGGACCGAGAACGCGACCGATGCGGCCGACGACGCCCATCATATCGGGGGTCGCGACGCAAACGTCGAAACCGAACCAGTTTTCCTTCTGGATCTTCTGAACCAGATCTTCATCGCCTACGAAATCGGCGCCCGCTTCCTGCGCTTCGCGAGCCTTGTCGCCCTTTGCGAAAACGAGAACGCGAACGGTTTTACCGGTGCCGTGGGGCAGAACCACCGCGCCGCGAACCTGCTGGTCTGCGTGGCGGGAGTCAACGCCGAGGCGGATATGAGCTTCAACGGTCTCATCGAACTTCGCTCTTGCGGTCGCGAGAACGGCTTCGAGACCCTCTTCGGGATCATACAGCTTCTGCTTATCGAAAACAGCAAGCTTTTCGTTATACTTTCTTCCATGCTTCATAATAAGTACCTCGCTTAGTCGATGACGTCAACGCCCATGCTGCGCGCGGTGCCGGCAACCATGCTCATGGCAGCCTCTACGCTTGCCGCGTTAAGGTCGGGCATCTTGAGTTCGGCGATCTCCTTGACCTGCGCCTTGGTTATCTTTGCAACCTTGGTTTTGCCGGGGGTGGGAGCGCCCTTTTCGATTCCGCATGCCTTCTTGATAAGAACGGATGCGGGCGGGGTCTTGGTGATGAAAGAGAACGAGCGATCCTGATAAACCGTGATGACTACGGGGATGATCAGACCTGCCTGCTTGGCGGTGCGCTCATTGAACTCCTTGCAGAAGCCCATGATGTTTACGCCGTGCTGACCCAGTGCGGGGCCGACCGGCGGTGCAGGGGTGGCTTTACCTGCGGGGATCTGCAGCTTGACAAAGCCGGTAATCTTCTTTGCCATGATAAATTCCTCCTAAAAATAATGTGGTGCGAGCGGTAAGGGCAAAGCCCTTCCTCCCACTATGCAAACCGCGAAAGCGGAGTACATACGGGGTAAAAAACGGTTTATGCTTCCGTTAAAGCTTCTGAATTTCAACGAAATCCAGCTCGCAGGGCGTTTCCTTGCCGAACAGCGAGATAACGACCGTAACGGTCTGCTTCTCGGGATCGACGGCGGTGACTTCGCCCGTGAAATTTGCAAACGCGCCGGAGATGATGCGAACGGTCTCGCCGATCTCAACATCCATCTCAAGCTGAATGCGCTCAACGCCCATCGCGGTGACTTCTTCGTCGGTGAGGGGGATGGGCTTACTTCCGGGTCCAACAACGCCGGTAACGCCGGTGGTGTTGCGAACAACGTACCAGGTGCGGTCGGTCATAATCATCTTGACCATAACGTAGCCGGGGTACACCTTGCGCTCCACCGTGCGGGGCTTCTTGGAGCCCTCCTTGAATTCCGTTACCTGCTCCGTGGGATACTTCACCTCGAGGATGAGATCCTGAAGGTTGCGGTTCGCAACGGTCTTCTCAAGGTCTTCCTTGACCTTGTTTTCATAGCCGGAGTAGGTGTGGACAACATACCAACGGGCGTCCAGCGGGGTATCGTCCCCATAATGAGTCCTTACTTCATCCGTCATGCAATGACCTCATTAACCGCCGATCTTGATATTGGCAAGAGCGGAGATGGCGTTGCTGAAGATCAAATCGAGAACCCAGATCAGAAGCGCCATGAGCGCGACGAACGCGATGACGGCGATGGTGTAGTTGATGAGCTCCTTCTTGGTGGGCCAGGTCAGCTTCTTGGTCTCCGCGAACACTTCCTTGAAATAGGTTCCGGTGTTCTTGAACCAGTTCACGACCTTGCCGAAGAAGTTGGTTTCCTGCTTTTTAACAGCGTTTTCTGCATTCTTAGCCATAACGAAACTCCTTACTTGGATTCCTTATGGAGAGTATGCTTGCGGCAGAAACGGCAATACTTGTTCATCTCGATCCTGTCGGGATCGTTCTTCTTGTTCTTGAAGGTATTGTAGTTTCTCTGCTTGCATTCGCTGCATGCGAGGGTGATCTTGACGCGCATTTTAAGAGCCTCCTTGTATTTTTTAAGCCTGAGAGCGGTTGTGCGCCAAAGCGCTTCACCCCTCAAAAACTCAACTCAAATAAAGCCCCCCAACCGGGGGCGTACTGTTTATTTTAACTCAGCAGAAAGCGTTTGTCAATCCTCAATTCGGCTTTTTCAAGGCTTTTTTCGCCAAAAAACAGATATATTTAAGCGCTTTGCCGAATAAAGAGGTGGAAAGGGGGATATGCGCATATTAATGTGACGTGCAAATTGGCGGCCGCCAGCGCCGAGCGCCGCACTTCCGCTCTCGCTTCGCTCGCCTTCCGCGCGGCGCTTCATATAACAAAAAATGCCTCTCAGCCGTTCTTTTCAAGTCCAAGCAGAATATCCACAGCTTTTTGCAGATCGGGCTTAGCGCGGTATGCGGCAATGAGCATTCTTTCCTTATAAATTTTACTATAATCTGGCGAAAAAAGCAAATGCGGGCGCTCGTGAAATGCGCCGGAATATGTTAAGCTGTTCGGAAACGCCGAGTTTTTTCAAAAACTTTTCAAATTGTTCTGGTACAATACATAGGTAACACAAAG
>JAFZJT010000134.1 GCA_017553815.1 Clostridia bacterium | reverse complement strand
TGCTTGGCAAGATAGCCGTCGTGGTAGACCTCGTCCACAAGCCCCGTCGCAAGGCCGATTTGGTTGCCGTAGGAGCTGTAGCCGTGCGCGGCGGTGGTAACGAGCTTCCTCTGCGGGAGCTTGCCCTTGATGGTCTCGCTTAGGGGGCGCAGGGGGTCCGCGCCGCCCGTAACGCGCATCGCGTGGTAAACGTAGCTCCTGCCCGAGAGGGGGTCGCGTATCGCGCCGCCGATGCAGGTCGCCGCGCCGCCGAAGGGCTCTATCTCGGTCGGATGGTTATGAGTTTCGTTTTTGAATAGAAGCAGCCAGGGCTCGGTCTTGCCGTCCACCTCGATATCAATGCGCACGGTGCAGGCGTTTATCTCGCGGGATTCGTCGAGATTTTTAAGCTCGCCGCTTTTCTTGAGCGCCTTTGCCGCGATAACGGCGATATCCATAAGGCAAACGGGCTTTTTAACGCCGAGCTTTTCGCGCAGCTTCAAATAATTATCGAACGCCCGCTTCACCTTTTCATCCTCGATAACGACCTGCGTCAGCTCGGTGTTGAAGGTGGTGTGGCGGCAATGGTCCGACCAGTAGGTGTCGATAACGCGCAGTTCGGTCATCGTCGGCTGCCTGTTTTCACCGCCAAAGTATTCGGAAACGAAGCGAAGGTCGGCTTCGTCCATCGCAAGGCCGTATTTCTTGATAACTTCCGAGGGAGCGCCCGAAAGGTCAACGCGCTCGGGCATCGGCGGCTCGGTGAAGGGCATCGCAAGCGTTTCGGGAACGGCGAGCTCCGCCTCCATCGAATCAACGGGGTTGATTATGTAGCCCTTTATCTTGGGAAGGTCCGCCTCACTAAGCGCGCCCTTGAGAAGATAGACCGTCGCGCTACGCACGGTCGGCTTTTCGCCCGCGGTGACGAGGCTGATGCATTGCGCTGCGGAATCCGCCCTTTGGTCGAACTGCCCCGGCAGATACGCAACGGCGAAAACCCTCGCGCCGTCCGTATCGAGCTCGCGATAGGCAAAGTCCACCTGCGGCTCGGAGAATACGGTCGGTATGCATTTATTGAGGGTGCTCTCGTCGATGCCCTCAACGTCGTATCTGTTTATGATGCGAAGCTCGCTAAGCCCCTTGATGCCGAGAAAATCGCGGATATCGCCCTTGAGCGCCTCCGCCGCCTCCGAGAATTCGGGGCGCTTTTCGCTGTAAACTCGAAATACCATTTTTACCTCGTGAAATAGCGTTTTTGCGTATTTTTATTAAATAGAAAAGGAAGGGCGTTTAAACGCCCATGTCGGAAAGCAGCGCGGCTATCATCGAAAGGGTGTGCCTAAGCGCCATACTGCCGATATCCTTTCTGTAGTACATTTTATCGAAGCTGATATGCTCCGCAGCATCGTATGCGGCCTTCACGGCAGCCTCAAGCGTTTCGCGCACGGCCGTAACGCAGAGCACCCTGCCGCCGTTTGTGAAGAAGCCGAGGTCGGTGCGCTTGGTGCCCGCGTGGAACACCTCGATATCCTCGGGAACGTCCTCGAAGATGATGAGCTTGCCCTTTTCGTAGCTTTCGGGGTAGCCGCCGCTCGCGAGCACGAGGCAACAGGAGGCCTCATGCGAAAACTCAACGGGGCAATCCGCAAGGGTGCCGTTTTCAACGGCGAGCATTATTTCAACCAAATCGCTTTTGAGAAGCGGGAGCACCGCCTGAGTCTCGGGGTCGCCGAAGCGGCAGTTGTATTCGATAACCTTCGGGCCGTCCGCAGTCAGCATAAGGCCGAAGTAGAGGCAACCCTTGAAGGTGCGCCCCTCCTTATTCATGGCTTCGACGGTGGGCAGGATGATGCGCTCCATCGTCTGCTCCTGCGCCTGCTTGGTGTAGAACGGGTTGGGGCAAACAGCGCCCATGCCGCCCGTGTTGAGGCCCATATCGCCGTCGAGCGCGCGCTTATGGTCCATGCTCGAGGGCATCGGAACTATGGTTTTGCCGTCCGTAAAGGCGAGAACGCTCACCTCCGCGCCGGTCAAAAACTCTTCTATAACAACGGTTTTTCCGCTCTTGCCGAATTTTCCATCAACCATCATGGAGCGGATGGCTTCCTCGGCTTCGGAAACGTTCTTCGCGATTATAACGCCCTTGCCGAGCGCAAGGCCGTCCGCCTTGATGACCACGGGCATGGCGTGCTCGCGAACGCACTCAAGCGCGGCATCGAGCTCGGAGAAGGTCTCGTACTTCGCGGTCGGGATGCCGTATTTCTTCATCAATTCCTTCGAAAACGCCTTGCTCGAGTCGATGATCGCGGCCTTTCCGCTCGGACCGAAGCAGGGGATGCCCTTTTCGCGAAGGCGGTCGGTGAGACCGAGCGCAAGCGGGTCGTCGGAGATGACGGCGGCAAAATCGACGGGATTCTCGGTGCAGAATTCCACTATGCCGTCAAGGTCGGTCGCCGAAATATTGACGCATTCCGCGTCCTCGGCTATGCCGCCGTTGCCGGGCAGCGCGTAGATATTGCCGCAATGGGGGCTCTTTTTCAGCGCGCGGATTATCGCGTGCTCCCTTCCGCCTCCGCCGATAACGGCTATATTGAGCTTGTTTTGATTGAGTTCCATAGTCTTTACCGCCTTTTCCGAAAAATTTTTATATTAAAGTTTGATTTATCAGTGGTGGAAGAGCCTGAGGCCCGTGAACGCCATCACCATTCCGTGATCGTTGCAGCAGGCGATAACGTCGTCATCGCGCACGGAGCCGCCGGGCTGGGCGATATAGCGAACGCCGCTTCTGTGGGCGCGCTCGATATTGTCGCTGAAGGGGAAGAACGCGTCGCTCGCAAGCGAAGTTTTGGTGAAGTTCGCAAGCCAAGCCTTCTTTTCTTCCTTCATCATCGGCTCGGGGCGAACGGTGAAGAACTGCTGCCAGCGACCCTCGTCGAGCACGTCGCCGCATTCGTCGTCGTTGAGGTAAACGTCTATCGCATTGTCGCGGTTGGGGCGGGGCAGGTCGCTCTTGAAGGGAAGCTCCAGCACCTTCGGGCACTGCCGAAGATGCCAAAGGTCGGCCTTGTCTCCCGCAAGGCGCGTGCAGTGGATGCGGCTCTGCTGACCCGCGCCCACGCCGATGGTCTGGCCGCCCTCGGTGTAGCAAACGGAGTTGGATTGGGTGTATTTGAGCGTGATGAGAGCGATGAGCAGGTCGCGCTTCGCGCTTTCGGGAATTTCCTTATTCTCCGTTACGATATTTTCAAACAGGCTTTCGTCTATCCTGCCGTCGTTTCTGCCCTGCTCGAAGGTGATGCCGTAAACCGTGCGCGTTTCGATGGGAGCGGGGATATAGTTCTCATCCATCTTTATTACGGTGTACGCGCCGTTCTTCTTCGCCTTGAGTATCTCGAGCGCTTCCTCGTCGTAATCGGGCGCGATTATGCCGTCGGACACCTCGCGCTTGATGAGCTTTGCGAGCGAAACGTCGACCCTGTCGCTGACCGCGATAAAATCGCCGAAGGAGCTCATTCTATCGGCACCGCGCGCACGAACGTAGGCGCAGGCGAGGGGGGAGAGCTCGGTTTTTTCGTCCACAAAGTACATTTTTCTAAGAACGTCCGTAAGCGGAAGCCCGATAGCGGCGCCCGCGGGGCTGACGTGCTTGAAGCTGGTCGCGGCGGGATAGCCAGTCGCCTCCTTGAGCTCGCGCACGAGCTGATAGCCGTTGAGCGCGTCCAGCAGATTGATATAGCCCGCTCTGCCGTTCAAAACCGTGATGGGCAGTTCGCCGTCGAAGCTTATCGCGGCGGGCTTCTGGTTGGGGTTGCAGCCGTATTTCAGTTCGTAACGCATATTTTTCTCCTTAAAACTCTTTATTTAACGGTTTGATGCTTGTTGATGATTGAGCTTTCCTCTTTGCCGCACTCCCTGCATATTCTGCGAACGAAGAGCGAAACGCGGTTGATTTCATCAAGGCAGCTCCAGATATAGTTTGCAATTTCTTTAACGCTTCCCTCGGGGGTGGAGAGCCTTCTCGGCTCGCCGCAGAAGGTCGGGATGGGGTTCCCGTCGTGCTCGTAGGTGTGAATGAAGTGGCAAACGCCGGTTTCATAAGCATACCTAAAGAAATTGCGCTGGCAAACGCCGCCCGATTGATCCTCGGACTTCAAAATGCTCATTTCATACCCGCCCTTTGCGAGAATGCCGCTGATGCGCGGGGTGTAGTTCGGCGGATCGGGCTCGTATTCGCGGGTTTGAAGCGCGGAGGCAAAGCGAGCGGAGTATTCGCATTCGGGGCATTCGCTTTTAATAAGCTCGTCGCGCACGGTGTCGGTCTGGTCGCCGTTGGTTACGATCGTAACGCCGCCCACCTTGCGAACGGGCGCGTAGATGATGAGACTTGGGTCGGCGAGCTTCGCTTCATCGAATGCGCGGGTGCGAATGCCGTCCTCTGTCTCCTCGAAGATTCGGTTGCGGCTGTTTTCGCTCCTGCCCATGATGAAGTAGGCTATGAGCGTGTTGTCCATCGAGTCGCTTCCGATGATAATGCCTCTGCCGGGGTAGGTGTTTGAAGTTAAGTATTTATCGAGCGTGTTCATTCATCGATCCTCCGATTGTTTTTGGGAAAGAGATGTATCAGCCCTCGTCATCGTAAACAAGGAGCATCATCGCGGGGCGAACGCCCACGCCGGGATAATTCACACGGCGAACGTAGATTGGTACGCCGCTCGCGTCGCTGATAGTAATGTTGTCCCTCTCGGTGCCGGGTGTACGCAGCCACCAAGTCGCTGTGCCGTACTGGAATTTTTCGACTCCACGTTTAACGGCATAGTTAGTCGGCAGGGCCGACAAGCTGAAAACGTTGATATCCGCGCCGTCGCGCGAGGACTTCATGATCTCTTCGAGGGAGGGTACGAAGATCTTATCCTCGGTATTGCCTCCGTTGGTAACATGCGAAACGGGATTTTTTGAGGCTTTATTGAGCGTTTTGGCGATCAAAAGGCGCTCTTTCTCGGTAAATGCTTCGGTCAGAAAGTCGGTGTTCAGCCAGCTGCGCAGATCGCAGTCCGACCAAGCTATGTCGGTCTTTTCGTTATGGTACACATGGTGATCGAGCACGTCAACAGCCAGCAGATAGACGGTGTTGCCGTCCTTCATATAAACTTGCCATTTTATGGGCTCGAGCCCGTTTGCGGCGTTGCCGTCCTGCTCGTAATGACCGAATTCGATAACGTCGTCAACGGCAAGGTGTTTAAGGTAGTCGTAGTCGCTGCCGCATTCGCTGTACGCAAGCTTCGCGGCGCGTTTTGCGGCGCCGTTATAGTCGTCCAAAAGCGTGAGTTTTTCAATGCCCTCCGCGATATTTCCAGCGGTTATCGCGGCCTCCGCCTCGCCGTATGCCCTGCCCGGGATGATGACATTTCTTATAAGATAGCTTGCGCCGAGGCCGACGAGAATGCCCGCCAAAAGCGCGATCGCGATGATGCGGCGCCTTTTGACCGTCCTCTCCCAAGCCTCCTGGTCGAGATGGACCACGTTCTTCTTATTAAATGCCATACTGCCCTCCAAATGAATCGCTAAAGATGGGTCGCTTTACTCTTCGGAGGCCTGCGCGGCTAACTCAGCGGCCTCGTCCTTTTCAACGTCCGCAAGAATCTCCTCCTCGCCGCCCTCCTCGATTATGACCCTTTTGAAAACCATTTCAAGCGCCTTGGGCAGAAGCTCCCATTCGGCCTGCTCCATAACGCGGCGCTGAAGCGTTTCGGGCGTGTCGCCATCCAAAACTTCAACGGCCTTTTGAAGGATTATCTCGCCTCCGTCCGCAACGGCGTTCACGTAATGCACCGTTGCGCCCGTGACCTTAACGCCGTATTCAAGCGCTGCCTCGTGCACCTTGAGCCCGTAGAAGCCCTTGCCGCAGAAGGAGGGGATGAGGGCGGGATGCACGTTTATTATGCGGCGATCGTATCGTTCTGTGAAGGGCTCGCTGAGGATGCACAAGAAGCCCGCGAGCACGATAACGTCTATCTCCTTATCCTTCAAAAGCCAGCTGACCTCGTTTTCAAAGGTGTAGGGATTGCCTCTGTCGAAGGGGATGTACGCCGTATCGATGCCTGCCGCTCTTGCGCGTTCGAGCGCATACGCGTCGGGCTTGTTTGAGATGACCAGCGCTATATCGCCGCTTGTTATTACGCTTCCGCGCTTATCAAGAAGCGCCTGAAGATTGGTTCCGCCGCCGGAAACGAACACGGCGGCGCGGGGACGCTTTAACATATCTCGACTCCTTCTCCTTGCTTGAGCTCGCCCATGATATAGGCTTCTTCGCCATTCTTGCGAAGAATCTCGACTGCCTTTTCGGCGTCGTTTTTATTGACGATAACGCACATTCCAACGCCCATATTGAAGGTGTTGAACATATCCCTTTCGGGTATGTCGCCGGTATTCTGTAAAAGCGTGAACACAGGCGGAATCTTGAGCGAAGCCTTGTCGATGCACGCGCAAAGCCCCGCCTTCACGGCACGCGGGATGTTCTCATAGAAGCCGCCGCCGGTGATATGCGCGCATCCCATGACCGTGATTTCATTCGCAAGCGCGAGCACGGGTTTTACGTATATCCTCGTGGGCGCTAAAAGCGCTTCGCCGAGGGTCTTGCCGAGCTCGGGGATGAAGGTGTCGAGCACGGCGCTTGAGTTGAGGTTGAAAACCTTGCGAACGAGCGAATAGCCGTTTGAGTGGAAGCCGCTCGAGGGAAGCGCGATGATCGCGTCGCCCTCCTGCTGGGATTCAACGTTGAAGATTTTTTCCTTATCGACTATGCCCACCGCGAAGCCCGCGAGGTCGTATTCGTCCTCGGGATAGAAGCCGGGCATCTCGGCGGTCTCGCCGCCGATGAGCGCGCAGCCCGATTGAACGCAGCCCTCCGCCACGCCTTCAACGATGGCGGCTACCTTTTCGGGAACGTTCTTTCCAAGCGCGATATAATCAAGGAAGAACATCGGCTTAGCGCCGCAACAGACGATGTCGTTCACGCTCATCGCAACGCAATCGATGCCCACGGTGTTGTGCCTGTCCATAAGGAACGCGAGCTTGAGCTTGGTGCCCACGCCGTCGGTGCCGCTGACGAGTATCGGCTCCTTCATTCCCGCAAGGTCGGGCACGAAAAGCCCGCCGAAATTGCCGATGGAGGGCATTGCCCCGGGAACACTCGTGCGCGCGATATGCTTTTTCATCAGTTCAACGGCGCGATAGCCGGCGGTGATGTCCACTCCCGCCGCTTCGTAGCTCTTGCTCCTTGAGTCCTTGATGCTCATTTATTCTTCCTCCAATTGATCCTTAGTGAATAGTGAATAATGAATAGTGAATAGTTGCGGTGGGAATCCCAATGGGATTCCTTTTTTTCTATTCAGCTGCGGAAAAGCTTTAATCCTCATCCTTATCCTGCCGCTCGCTCAGCTTGGTCTGCCATTTGTTGATCCATTTGCGCGTGGGCGGATCGCAGGGGTATTTTCCGGTGAAACAGCCGATGCAGAAGCCCCGTCCGGGCTGATTCGTCAAAAGCTTGGCGTTTTCAACGCTCAAAAAGCCTATCGAATCCGCGCCTATCTGCTGCCGCAGCTCCTCGTCGGTGTATTTTACGGCGATAAGGTTCTCCCTCGAGGGAACGTCCGTGCCGAAATAGCAGGGGTAGAGGAACTTGGGCGAAGCGAGGCGGATATGCACCTCGGTCGCGCCCGCTTCGCGAAGCAGGCTGACGATGCGCTTTATTGTCGTTCCGCGAACGATCGAGTCGTCCACAAGCACTACGCGCTTGCCTCCGACGGTCGAGGGAACGGGGTTCAGCTTGATCCTAACTCCCTTTTCGCGATCCGACTGCGTGGGCTGGATGAAGGTTCTTCCGATATACTTATTCTTGATAAGACCGATGCCGTAGGGGATGCCCGAACGGTTCGAGTAGCCGATAGCCGCGTCGAGTCCCGAATCGGGAACGCCGATTATGACGTCCGCCTCAACTGGGTACTGATCGTGCAGAAATTCGCCCGCACGCCGACGCGCAAGATGCACCGAGCAGCCGTCGATAATGCTGTCCGGCCGCGCAAAATAGATGTATTCAAACACGCAGAAGCCGGGGTTCGCGGTATTGCAGTGCCGCCTGTCGCTATTCATCCCGCCGTCCTTGATAACGACTATCTCGCCCGACTCGACCTCGCGAACGTATTTCGCGCCAATGCTGTCGAGAGCACAGCTCTCCGAGGCGAAGCAGTAGCCGCCGCTCGGGAGCCTGCCGATGCACAGCGGGCGGAAGCCGTTCGGGTCGCGAACGCCGATGAGCTTCTTGGGCGACATGATGACGAGGGAATACGCGCCCTTTATCCTGTTCATGGCGCGCGCCACAGCTTCCTCGATACAGCTCGTTGAAAGCCTCTCCTTAGTTATCGTGTAGGCGATGACCTCGGTGTCGCTCGTGGTGTGGAAGATGGAGCCCGCAAGCTCCAGCTCCTCGCGAAGCTCCGCGTCGTTGGTTAGGTTGCCGTTATGCGCGAGCGCCATCGCGCCCTTGTGGTGGTTCACGACGAGGGGCTGGCAGTTGATGCGCTTTTCATAGCCCGTGGTCGAGTAGCGAACGTGACCTACGGCCATACTGCCGAGGCCGAGCCTCGCCATCGTCTGCTCGTCGAAAACGTCGTTCACAAGACCCTCATCCGCGTGCGAGGCGATAACGCCGTCGTCGTTTACGGCGATGCCCGCGCTCTGCTGACCTCTGTGCTGAAGGGCGTAGAGCGCGTAATAAGTCATTCGCGCAACATCGTCGCGCTCCGGGCAGGAAACGCCGAAAACGCCGCATTCCTCCTTGAGACCCTCGAATATTTCATCGTTCTTATCGAAAAATTCCATTGAAAACAGACTCTTTTCGTTTTTATCGTTGGCTTTAGTGTTGACCTTTTAAAAGGCGCTTATTCGCCCATCAGGCGGCGCAGTATCTCCTGATACGCGCCCTCAACGTTGCCCATATCGCGGCGGAAGCGATCCTTGTCGAGCTTTTCATGGGTCGTGCTGTCCCAGAAGCGGCAGGTGTCGGGGGAGATTTCGTCCGCAAGCACGATGGTGCCGTCCATGGTCTTTCCGAACTCGAGCTTGAAGTCGATAAGGTCGATATTCAGGCTCTTGAAGTACTCGCGAAGGATGTCGTTTATGCGAAGCGCGTAGTCCTTGATGATATCCAGCTCATCGGGTGTGCAGAGCTCGATCGCGAAGATATGGTAGTCGTTTATCATCGGGTCGCCGAGCTCGTCGTCCTTATACGAGAATTCGAGCACGGTCTTCTTCATCGGTGTGCCCTCGGGAAGACCGAGGCGCTTGGAGAGCGAGCCCGCCGCAACGTTGCGAACTATGACCTCGAGCGGCACTATCTTGACCGCCTTGACCGCCGTTTCGCGGTCGGAGAGCTGCTCAACGAGGTGGGTGGGGATGCCCTCCTTTTCAAGCATCTTCATAAGATGGTTGGTAACGCGGTTGTTGATCACGCCCTTGCCGATGATGGTGCCCTTCTTTTCGCCGTTGAATGCGGTCGCGTCGTCCTTATAATCGACGATGTAAACGCCCTCGACGTCGGTAGAGTAGACCTTCTTTGCCTTGCCCTCGTAGAGCTGTTCAAGCTTTTTCATTTTAAACCTCCATTGTGTTTATGAGTGATATTTCGTGTTTAAGCTTCGGTTTTTTTGAACCGATAAAAATATCGAAAGCCGCATGAAGCAGCGGCTCAACGGTACTCTATTGCTGATTTTGGGTATTCAAAAGCGCCGCATCCTTTTTGCGGACCGCTTCGGACATATCCTTTCGCATCTTGACAAGCCTTTCGTGAATTTCGCCGTCCGAGATCGCGAGCATCTGCGCGGCGAGTATCGCGGCGTTTGCGCAGCCGTCTATCGCAACGGTGGCAACGGGGATGCCCGAGGGCATCTGAACGGTGGCGAGCAGCGCGTCCAATCCGTCGAGAGCGCTTGATTTGAGGGGGATGCCGATGACGGGCAGGGTGGTATGTGCGGCGATGAAGCCGCCAAGATGCGCGGCCTTGCCCGCGGCGGCGATGATAACGCCGAAACCGCGCTCGAATGCATTCGATGCGAATTCGCTGACCGCATCAGGAGTTCTGTGCGCGCTCATAATATGCATCTCATATTCTATGCCGAGCTCGCCCAGCTTCTCAGCGCAGGTCTTGACCAGCGGCAGATCGCTGTCCGAGCCCATTATAACGGCAACCTTTTTCATTGTGTTGACCTCCAGATTCACCTAACAGAATAGATAACGATATTTTATCAGATTTTGCCGCATAAAAGCAAGCCCCCGCGCCCTATTTGACCGTTATAAAATCAAAAAGGGCATTGGAAAAAATGAGAGATTCAGAATATATTTGTCGGAAACTCGCGAATATGCCGCTGCTTTTGTACACCTAAAGCCCGAAAAGCGCTTACCTCTCGGGCAGATCGATCGGCTAAATGCGGCAGTTTCCAGACTTACCGTAACCCCGGGCGCGGGCGCGCTCTTTTCCGTTGATCGCTTCTGCATCTTGAAGGCTGAAAAAGGAGGAAAGGATCATCGGCGAGGCTGTAAGAATGCAGAGCGGTCTTTTCATATTTCCCCTTCTTATATAGTAGTATTTGCCGATTTCTCCCAAATAAATAATATACCATAACGGCATACCTGCCAATACCTATTGAAAAAAGAGTCGGTTAATGGTAATATTATATGTGGTGGAAGTATGCGCACGGCGCTCTTCACGCAAAACTGAGAGGTGCTAATATGAATAACTGTAAATACGATACCGAGACCCCGCTCAATGATAAGCGCGAGATGGATACCTGCGCCATAGTCGGCGTCAACTGGGGCGACGAGGGCAAGGGCAGGATGGTGGATCTTATCGCCGAGGATTACGATGTTATCGTTCGCTATCAGGGCGGCAACAACGCAGGGCATACCATTAAAAATGACTGCGGCACCTTTGCGCTGAATTTGCTCCCGAGCGGAATTTTCCGCCATGAAAAGATGAATATTCTCGGCAGCGGCATGGTGGTGGATATCCGCCATCTCTGCGGCGAGATGGATAAGCTTCGCGCAGCGGGCGTTCAAATCGACCCCGAAAACCTTATGATAAGCGAGCGCGCGATAATCGTTATGCCCTATCACGTGGCGCTCGACGGGCTTGAGGAAACCAGGCTTTCCGACCGTCCCTACGGCTCCACCAAGCGCGGCATAGCGCCCGTTTACGGTGATAAATTCATGAAAAAGGGTCTGATGATGGGCGAGCTCTTCGACCGCGATTATCTCATCTCCCATCTGAAGGACGTTCTCGAATTCAAAAATCTTCAGATAACGGGCGTTTA
>JAFZJT010000133.1 GCA_017553815.1 Clostridia bacterium | reverse complement strand
GTCTCAGTTCCAGTGTGGCCGATCAGCCTCTCAGCTCGGCTACCCATCGTCGGCTTGGTGGGCCGTTACCCCTCCAACTACCTAATGGGACGCGAACCCCTCTCAAAGCGATAAATCTTTGACCCCATCCCCATGCGAGGTCGTGGTCTTATGCGGTATTAGCAACAGTTTCCCGTTGTTATCCCCCTCTTTGAGTCAGGTTGTTCACGCGTTACTCACCCGTTCGCCACTAAGCTATCTCATGATCTCTGTCGAAACTTCGATCCGCGAAATAACTTCGTTCGACTTGCATGTATTAAGCACGCCGCCAGCGTTCGTCCTGAGCCAGGATCAAACTCTTGAGTTCATATCCTGTTAGTCGTCTCCGACTACTCATTTACTTTTTTCTTGCGTCTGTTGTCCTACATCCTCTCGGATGCTCCACAGACCGCCGGTCGTCTCAAAATTACTTCTTGCTTACTCGGCTCCCTCTCGGATGCCTTTCTGCGCGTGTCCATCGGTCTCTCAACCAACGGACGGTTCTTGGTCTCACTATACGGTTTTCAAGGTGCTGCGCTCTCTTTGGGAGAGCCTGACCATTATACCTCTTTTGTCAACCTTTGTCAACCCTTTTTTTCAAAAATCCTTTTATTTTTTATTCGTCGTTTTTTGCCAATTTTTTCTTGATATCATTGGATTTTTTTGCTGTGACCGATTCGTTTCCACGCAGCTGCCGTCTGTATATTTTGAAATGGCATCCTGCCCGCAAGCGAACAGGATGCCGTAAAACACATCTATTCAATTGGGTAAAAGCGGCGTTATACCATCTTCTTCAGCTCGGGGGAAATGATGAGCTGCGCCTCGGTGACGGCCTGGATTTCTTCAACGGTGAACTCGGGGTTGTACTCGGTCAGAAGCAGACCTTCGGGAGTGACCTCCATAACGCCCATCTCGGTGATAATCTTATTGATGCACTTGACTGCGGTATAGGGCAAGCGGCATTTTTTAAGTATCTTCGGATTGCCCTTCGCGGTGTGCTCCATCGCGACGATTACGTTCTTCGCGCCGACGAGCAGATCCATCGCGCCGCCCATGCCGGGCATCTTCTTGCCGGGGATCAGCCAGTTGGCAAGGGAGCCTTCCTCATCGACCTCAAGGCCGCCGAGCACCGTTGCGTCCACATGACCGCCGCGAATAAGGGCGAAGGACGCGGAGCTGTCGATATAGCACGCGCCGGGAGCGGGTGCGGAGGGCTTGCCGCCCGCGTCGATGACGTGCAGAGGATCGCGCGTTTCATCGTTCACAACTCCGACGCCAATAAGCCCGTTCTCGCTGTGCAGAGTAACATTTACGCCCTCGGGCAGATATGAGGGAACGAGCGTTGGAAGACCGATGCCGAGATTCACAACATCGCCGTCATTCAGCTCCTTTGCAACACGCGCCGCGATAAAACCTTTGATAAGTTCCTTATCCATTGTACTTTCCCCCTTCAACAACATAGTCCACGAACACGCCGAAGGTGCGCACGTTTTCCGGCTCGATACCGCCCTTTTCAACGATCTCCTCGGCTTCCGCGATAACGGTATCCGCCGCAGTCGCCATAACGATGTTGAAGTTTGAGGTGGTACCCTTGTACCAAACGTTGCCCGCTTTGTCGATCTTCGCGCCTGCGATAACTGCGAAATCGGCACGAACGGGCGCCATGAGCAGATAGTCAACGCCGTCGATATTCATCTTGCCCTTGCAGAGCGGATTGTCCTCGACCACGGTGCCTACGCCTGCGCGAGTGAGCACGCCGCCAAGACCTGCGCCGCCCGCGCGAACCATCTCTGCAAGCGAACCCTGCGGAACAAGGATGACCTCGAGGGTGCCGTCGATCATGCTCTGGGTCGCGACCTCGGGATTGAGACCGACGTGGGTGGCGATAAGCTTTTTGATCTGCTTATTGTGGATGAGCTTTGCAACGCCGTAGAAATCCTCGCCCATCGGGCCGCCGGGCATCGATGCGTCGTTGCAGATCATGGTGAGATCCTTAACGCCGCTCTTTGCGAGCGCGTCGATGAAGCGGTGCGCGCTGCCGCAGCCCATGAAGCCGCCGAACATGACGCTTGCGCCGTTCGGTATCAGCTTTACGGCTTCCTCTATTGAAACAAATTTAGGCATAGATTATTCTCCTGATCCTTGATCGGTCGTACTGACTCTTTATCAGCACTTTTCAAAGATGGTCGCAACGCCCATGCCGCCGCCTATGCAGAGGGTGGCGAGGCCGTGCTTGGCTTCGTCGCGCTTGAGCATCTCGTGGAGCAGGGTAACGATGATCCTCGCGCCGCTCGCGCCTACGGGATGTCCGATGGAGATAGCGCCGCCGTTGACGTTGACCTTCTCCATATCGAAGCCGAGATCCTTTGCGACCGCACAGCTCTGCGCCGCGAAGGCTTCGTTTGCTTCAACCAGATCGATATCGTGAATCTTCATATTGGCCTTTTCAAGCGCCTGACGGGTCGCCGGAACGGGACCTACGCCCATGATAGCGGGATCTACGCCGCCCTGACCCCAGCTGACGAGCTTCGCCATAGGCTTGAGACCGTACTTTTCAACGGCTTCCTTGGAAGCCAGAACGATCGCCGCCGCGCCGTCGTTTATGCCCGAGGCGTTGCCTGCGGTAACGCGCTCGCCCTTGCCGCCATCTGCGGTGGCGAATACGCCGCGAAGCTTCTGGAGGCTCTCGATGGTGGAACCCGCACGGGGGAATTCATCCTTCTTGAACTCAACGTCCTGCTTCTTTACCTTTATAGTTACGGGAACGATCTCGTCGTCGAAGCGGTTGCTGTTCTGTGCGATCTCGGTCTTGAGCTGGGAAGAAAGCGCGAATGCGTCGAGTTCTTCGCGGGTAAGCTCCCATTTGTCGCAAACATTCTCGGCGGTTGTGCCCATGTGGTAGTTGTTGTAAACGTCCCAAAGACCGTCAACGATCATGGTGTCAACGATGGTGTTGTTGCCCATCCTCGCGCCCCAGCGGGCTGCGGGAAGAGCGTACGGAGCCTGGGACATGTTCTCGGTGCCGCCGGCAACGACGATATCGGCGTCGCCGCAGGCGATCGCACGAGCGCCTTCGATAACTGACTTCATGCCGCTGCCGCAGACCATGCCGACGGTGTAGGCGGGAACCTCAACGGGAAGACCCGCGCCGAGGCTGACCTGACGGGCAACGTTCTGGCCTAGACCCGCGGTGAGGATGCAGCCGAACATGACTTCGTCAACATTTTCGGGAGCTACGCCCGCACGGTTTAGGGCTTCTTTAACAACGATGGAGCCGAGCTTTGCGGCGGAAACGTCCTTGAGCGAGCCTCCGAAGGAGCCGATAGCAGTGCGGCAGCAGTTTACTACGTAGATTTCTCTCATTTATTTAACCTCCGTTTCCCGCTTTGCGGGGAATAATAATGATAGTTTATCGGGCGATGCGCCCACGAAAACAGTATATAACATTTAAAGGAAAAAAGCAAGAAAAAAATTTCATATTTAATGATGAGCGATAATTCGTTTTTCTGTTGATTAGCGGCGCGGATTATGGTAGAATAATATACGCCATAGTATACGCCGAACGCGAATTATCGGTGTATAAAGCAAATTACAGGACAGGGGGTAATCTTCTTTGGAGCTCAAAACCTCGGCAGGCAGCGAAACAAGAGTCGGCTCAAGTGAATACGCTATAGAGATGCTTAACATCACCAAGCGTTTCCCCGGCATCGTTGCAAACGACAACATAACGCTGCGCCTCAAAAAGGGCGAGATACACGCGCTTCTCGGCGAGAACGGCGCGGGTAAATCGACCCTGATGAGCGTGCTTTTCGGGCTTTATCAGCCCGAGGAAGGCGTTATCAAGAAGGACGGCAGGGAGGTCAAGATAAACGACCCGAACGATGCGAACGCGCTCGGCATCGGCATGGTGCATCAGCATTTCAAGCTCGTTGAGATATTCTCCGTGCTCGACAACATAATCCTCGGCGTTGAGCCGAATACGGCGGGCTTCCTTAAAAAGAAGGAGGCGCGCGAAAAGGTTGTCGCTTTAAGCGAAAAATACGGCCTTAGGATAGACCCGGACGCGAAGATAGCCGATATCACCGTCGGCATGCAACAGCGCACCGAGATCCTCAAGATGCTTTACCGCGAAAACGAGATACTCATATTCGACGAACCTACGGCGGTGCTCACGCCGCAGGAGATAGACGAATTGATGCAGATAATGCGCAATCTCGCCGCCGAGGGCAAGAGCATCCTATTTATATCGCATAAGCTCAACGAGATACTCGCCGTTGCGGACCGTTGCACGGTTCTGAGAAAGGGCAAGTATATCGGCACCGTGGATATCAAGGACACCACGAAGGAAGAGCTCTCCCGCATGATGGTCGGAAGGGACGTTGAATTCGTCGTTCCCAAAAAGGAAGCGACCCCGGGCGATGTCGTATTCAAGGCAGAGAATATCTCTGTGGCCTCGAAGGTGCATACCGGGCTTGCGGTCAAAAGCGTCAGCTTCGAGGTGCGAGCAGGCGAGATAGTCTGCATCGCCGGCATCGACGGCAACGGTCAGACCGAGCTCGTTTACGGCATAACGGGTCTTGAGCCGCTTGAGAGCGGCAGGCTCTATATGGCGGGCAGGGATGAGAAGGGCAATGATATCCCGCTTTCGGAGATAACTCATCTTCCCATTAGAAAGCGCTCCAAGCTCGGCATGAGCCATATCCCCGAGGACAGGCATAAGCACGGCCTTGTTCTCGACTATTCGCTTGAATACAATTTCATTCTTCAAACCTATTTTGAGCCGCGCTTCACAAGCGGCGCTGGCTTCTTGAAGAAAAAGGCGATACGAGAATATGCGGACGGGCTCATAGAACAATATGACGTGCGCTCGGGTCAGGGAGCGGTCACTATGGCAAGAAGCATGTCCGGCGGCAACCAGCAGAAGGCGATAATCGCCCGCGAGGTGGATAAGCGCCCGAAGCTGCTCGTTGCGGTGCAGCCCGCGCGCGGACTCGACGTCGGCGCGATTGAGGGCGTTCACAAAAGGCTGATCGAGCAGAGGGACGCGGGCAACGCTGTGCTTCTGATCTCGCTTGAGCTCGACGAGGTCATGAACCTCTCCGACCGCATCCTCGTTATGTACGAGGGCGAGATAGTGGGTCATCCCGACCCGAAGACCACCACCGTGCAGGAGCTCGGCCTCTATATGGCCGGCGCGAAGCACGATACGAACGGGGAGGCGAACTGATATGGAAACCAACGGCGTTCAAAAACACAAAAACTTCTTTCAAAAGCTGCTCACGCATCCGGGCTTTCGCTCGTTCGCGGCGGCGCTGATCTGCATCCTCATCGGTCTATTGATCGGCTATATCGTGCTTCTCATAATCAACCCCGCCCACGCGGGCGAGGGCATGAGCACGATCCTCAAGAACTTCATGACGCGAAACTCCGAGAAGCTTCGCACGAAGGCGTTCGGCAACACGCTCGTCAAGACCGCGCCGCTGCTCCTTTGCAGCCTCTCGATCCTCTTTGCGTATAAGGCGGGTCTGTTCAATATCGGCGCTGCGGGTCAATACGTTCTCGGCACGGGCGCGGCGCTCTACTGCGCGCTTGCGCTGAACATGCCCTGGTACGTTTGCCTCATCGCGGCGGTGCTCGCGGGCGCGCTCTTCGGAGCGATCTCGGGCGCGCTCAAGGCGTATCTGAACGTAAACGAGGTCATCTCCTGCATAATGCTGAACTGGATAAGCCTTTACACCGTGAACTCGGTTTTGAAGGACTTCTGCCCCGTCGGCTATAAGGACACCCACACGCTGACCTCGCGCAATCCCTCGGCGCTGCTGCCCACGCTCGGCTTGGACAAGCTCTTAGGAAACGATAGAGTGACCGTTGCTATACCGATCGCGATACTTATCGCCGTTTTCATCTGGATCATCCTCACAAAGACCAAGTTCGGCTACGAGATCAAGGCGACCGGCTACAATCGAAACGCGGCGAAATACTGCGGTATGCGCGAAAAGCAGAACATTATTCTTACGATGGTCATAGCGGGCTCGCTCGCGGGTCTTGCGGCGGCGCTGCTGTTCCTTTCGGATTATTCGCAGTGGGATATCAACCAAAGCTCCATCCCCACGATGGGCTTCAACGGCATAGCGGCCTCCTTCCTCGGCGGTCTGCATCCCCTTGGCGCGATATTCTCCTCCTACTTCATCCAGCATATCACCGACGGCGGAAGCTCGCTCGACACGAGGTTCTACCCCGTTCAGATAGCTGATCTTATCTCGGCAATAATCATCTACCTCTGCGGCTTCGTGCTGTTCATCAAGCTCAAGATGCTCAAGGCTTCGGGCAACGTTCAGCAGAAGCGCACCGATATGGCGGCAGCTATCAAGCATGATGCCGAAACTAAGAAGGGAGGCGACAAATAATGCAGCAGGTAATGCTTCTTATCCAATACACCCTCGTTTACGCTTCTGTGCTCACGCTCGTTGCGCTCGGCGGCTGCTATTCGGAGCGTTCCGGCATAATCAACATAGGTCTTGAGGGCATAATGGTCATCGGCGCGCTCGGCGGCGCACTCGTGCTCGGACGCATCTCTCCCGACCTTCCCGGCATTGTGATCTTCCTTGCCGCAGTGCTCGCTTCGGTTGTATTCGGAATGCTGTTTTCGCTGCTGCTCGGCGTTGCGGCGATCAACTTCAAGGCGGATCAGACCCTTGCGGGAACCGCGATGAACATGCTCGGTCTCGCGCTTGCGACCGTTATCGTTAAGGCGCTGAACATCGCTGCCTCCGGCGGCTCGAACAACTCCGCGGAGATCGCCTACACCGCGACCCGCGAAAAGCTGCTGCTTGCGCAGGGCACGGAGTTCAGCATGTTTATGATACTGACCGCGCTGATCCTCATGGCGGCATACATTCTTCTGTATAAGACCCGCTTCGGTCTCAGGCTCATGGCCTGCGGCGAGCATCCGCAGGCCGCTAACTCGGTCGGCATCAGCGTTGCGAAGATGCGCTATGCGGGCGTGCTGATCTCGGGCGCACTCGGCGGCATCGGCGGCCTTGTGTATATCACCGCGGGCGTCAGCAAAACCAATTTCGAGGTCGGCGTTGCGGGCTTCGGCTTCCTTGCTCTCGCCGTTATGATCTTCGGCCAGTGGAAGCCGCATCGCATCGTGCTTGCGGCGCTGCTGTTCGGCGTGTTCAGGGCGCTTGCGAACGTCAACAACGGCTTTGACTTCCTCACCGCGCTCAACCTGCCGCAGCCGGTTTACAACATGCTGCCCTATATCATCTCGCTGATCGTGCTTGCCTTCACTTCCAAGAGCTCCCATGCTCCGAAGGCCGAGGGCATACCCTACGACAAGAGCACGAGATAGCATCGCGTCATCCTTTTCAAAACGAAACGGCCGCGCCGAAAGTGCGTATCCTTATACGGATGCGCCAAAGGCACGGCCGTTTTCAAATATACTTGAACTCGATGTGGCAATCAATTATAATAAAGTCAAGAGAGCGGCGTTTTTGCCGCGCAGAATTAAAAACCGAGTTTAAACAAAAGGAGAACAATCATGGCATACCGTATTCTTGCTATCAATCCCGGCTCCACCTCCACCAAGGTCGGCGTTTACGACGGCGAAAGGAAGGTCTTTGAAGGCGTTGTTCGCCACACCGCCGAGGAGCTCGCAAAGTGCGGCTCGATCATCGAGCAGGCGCCTATGCGCATGGAGCTTATAAAGAATCTGCTCAAGGAGCATGATGTGGATCTGGCGACCGTGGACGCGTTCATCGGCCGCGGCGGCATCGTTCGTCCGATGAGGAGCGGCGTTTACACCGTCAACGATAAGCTCTTGGACGATCTCAAGAACCTGCCCGGCGCGCAGCGCCACGCCTCCGCGCTCGGCGGCATCTTCGCCCGCCAGCTCGGCGACGAATTCGGCAAGCCCTGCTTCATCGCGGATCCCGTCGTTGTGGATGAGCGCAACGAGATCGCGAAGATCACCGGCCTTCCCCAGGTCGAGCGCACCTGCGTCTTCCACTGCCTCAATCAGAAGGCGAGCGCGCGCATGTACTGCAAGGAGCATGGCAAGAAGTACAACGAAGTGAACCTCATCGTTGCGCACATGGGCGGCGGCATCACCGTCGGCGCGCATGAAAAGGGCGTTGTTATCGACGTCAACGACGGCATCGCGGGCGAGGGTCCGTTCAGCCCCGAGCGTACCGGCAGCATCCCGATGAAGCTTGTTCTCGATATGTGCTACAGCGGCGAATACACAAAGGAGCAGCTCTACGGCTTCTGCTCCAAGGCGGGCGGCTTCGTTGCCCATATGAACACCAACTCCGCGCTCGAGGTCGAAAACGCGATGCTCGCGGGCGACGAGAAGGCGAAGATGATCTTCGATGCGCTCGGCTACAACGTTGCCAAGACCATCGGCGAGATGGCGACCGTGCTCAAGGGCACCGCCGAGGCGATCATCCTCACCGGCGGCCTTGCGTACTCTAAGCCCCTTTGCGAATACATCAAGGAAAGGGTCGGCTTCATCGCGCCGGTCGTGGTATACCCCGGCGAAAGCGAGCTTGAAGCGCTCGTCGGCGGCGCCGTTCGCGTGCTCTCCGGCGAGGAGGAAGCAAGGGTCTACGGCGAATAAGCCGCGCTTATCAAACAACATAGAGCAAAACATACGGCCGCTCCGTGAAATCGGGGCGGCCTTCTTTCGTATGGAACGGCTTGGAAACATCAAAAATGGGACGCGCCGGGGCGCGTCCCATATGAGTTCTGAAATTACAGAATGTTGCCGTACTCGCTGACGGTGATGGTGGTCTTGGGCATTGCGTCGATGGAGTTGGATACTATGACTTCGCCCTTGAACATCTTGTTAACAAGCTCCTTGTAGTTGTCCTGGGTGAAGCCGTCGCTCCACTGGGTGGACTTGAGGGGGATCTGAACGTAGTTCAGCTCGGGATCGGTGCCGGAAACGAGGCCGAGGTTCTCAACCTTGGTGCCGAAGCTCTCCCACTTGTTGTTCTTGATGGTCTCGTTAAGATCGTTCTTAACGGTTGCACCAAGTCCCTTCATAGCGGAGGTAACGGTCATGTCGTCAACGCCCGCGAGGGTCTTGATGGTGGCAGCCTGGTCAACGTCAACGCCGATGATCTTGCCGTTTGCCTTCTTGGCAGCCTCAACAGCGGAGGTGTAGATGCCACCGCCGCAAGCGAAGACTACTTCAACGCCCTTGGTCTGATACCAGGTGTCCATGTAAGCCGCGATAGCGGGATCGCCCGAGAACTTGTTGCCGTATACGTATTCAACCGCAACCTGATCGGCAATGCCCATCTCAACAGCAGCCGCGTCGCAGCCCTGTACGAAGCCGTAGCCGTAGCGGATAACAGCGGGAACCGCCATACCGCCGAGGAAGCCGAGGTGCTTGTAGCCGAGCTTAACGGCAGCGTAGCCCGCCATGTAGCCGCAGAGCTCTTCCTGGTAAACCGCGCAGTAGACATTCTTGCCTACGTGGGGCTTATTGTTCTCGTCGATGAGGGGCTTTTCCATGTCGCCCTCGGTGTAGAAGTTGCTGAATACGTCGTATTCGGAAACGTCCAGAGCGATGAACTTAACGTCCTTATATTCTTCCTTGTCCTGAACCGCGTAGATGGTGCCTGCGAACGCGAAGCCGGGCATAACGATCACGTTGTAGCCGGCGTCGATGGCCTCTTCGACCTTCGCAACACGCTCGGGGGTGGAGTCGTTTGCGGGCTTATAGTACTTGAAGTCGATCTTGTTGGCTTCGCAGTACTCTTTGCATGCCTCGTAGGTGGTCTGGTTGAAGGACTCGTCGGTGATGTCGCCGTAGTCGGTGATCATTGCCACCTTGTAGGCGCTGTTGTTGTTTGCGTTGTTTCCGTTGTCGTTGTTTGCGTTGTTGTTGTTCGCGGGCTGGCAGGCCGCCAGAACGGGAACGAGCATCAGCGCGGCAAGAACGATTGCCAGAAGCTTTTTCATTTTTTAATATCCTCCGTAGATTTTGTTTGCACACTTTCCGTGCAACATTATGATTATAGCATAAAGCGCGCGGGAATGGAAGTATAAAATCTTCTCCCTTGGCACTTATCGAATAAAAACTCGCGACCAAAGCGCTGTTGGAGACTGTTTTTTCGTCAAAAGGGCTTGAAAACGACTTCGTTTTGCGGCATACATATTCTGAGTTAAAAAACTGGCATAAAGCCCGAAAACAATTCACTCCGATTCAATTCTCTTCTATTCGATCTCCTGCTCAAGCGCATCGAATTCGGGCGCGTTGAAGAACTCCGAAAGGCTGATGCCGAGCCCATCGCAGAGCTTTTTGATCGTGATTATCGAAACATCGCCCCGCCTCGGATCGAGCAAGCTGTATACTGTCGAGGGCGTAACTCCCGAAATGTTCGCAAGAGCATTCACTCTTATTCCCATTTCACGGCAAAGCCCGCTGAAACGGTTTGCCACCGCATCTTTGACTGACATAGCGTTAGCCTCCACGGAAATTATAGAAAATATTCCGCCGAAGCGTATACGCACTTGCGTAATTAGCCTTTTTGTGATAGAATGTTTTTATTCTCGGATATGTGTATATTGTTTTCGCCATACGTTGCTCGGGAACATTGACTTTTCGGTTGCAAAACGGTATACTATGTTTGTGATAGAATAACTCTACGGAGGTCAACAAATGAGAAAATCCGTAAAAACCATGCTTTCGGCGAGCCTCGCGCTTATCCTTGCGCTGACCTCGCTGCCGTTAACGTTCACGGCGTATGCGGCCGCGCCGGAGCCCGCATGGGTCATGCCCGAGGGGTACAACGCCCATGATTACACCAAATGCGTTGAGTTTTTAGAGCAGACCGATGAAGAAGGCGTCAAAAACGGAGAAAAGCTGAGCGAAAGCTATGATCCGAATGATCCAAGCACATGGGGCGGTGTTGTTATCCCGATCGAAGGAAGCGGAAACTGGTATGTTCCTCGTTTCCAATGGATAACTGTAAATGGTGAAAACAGAATTCATAAAATTTATGTTCAAGGTGAATCGTTCGGCCCATCTGTAGTAGGCAACCTGAATGTTTCGGATTGCACTTCGCTCATACTGCTGAATTGCGGCAACAATCGGCTTTCCGAACTGAACACAACTAACTGCCATGCGCTTTCAGAGCTATACTGCAGTTTTAACGAGCTTAACGAGTTGGATGTTTCAACCAATACAGAGCTGATAAAACTGTTTTGCAGTTATAATCAGCTTGCGCAGCTTGATGTTTCAGCAAATACAGAGCTTATCGATTTCAACTGCGACCACAATCTGCTTACCGAGCTGGATGTAACGCACAATACCGAACTCACGGGCTTGAGTTGCGGCTCCAATCAGCTTTCCGAGATAGATGTTTCGCAGAATCACGAGCTCGCATGGTTTTACTGCCTTGAGTGTCAGCTTACCGAGCTTGATCTGTCGCAGAACGCAAAGCTTGTGTTGCTTGATTGCGCTCATAATAATCTTTCGGAGTTGGATGTTTCGAGCAACGCATTACTCACCGATTTGTTCTGCTCCTTCAATCAGCTTGCCGAGCTGGATCTCTCCGATAATGCCGCGCTCGCCTCGTTGTGGTGCGGTAATAATCCAATGCTTGCCGTATTGAATGCTTCATCATGTACCGATCTCACATACATTTATTGTGAAAACAGCGGCCTTGTAACGCTTGATGCTTCCGAATGCGTTTCGCTTGTCGAGCTTGATTGCAGCGCAAATCAGCTTGCGCATTTGGAGCTGTCAAACTGCAACTCGCTTCGTTTGCTGAACTGCTCTCAAAATCAACTTGAAGCCATAAGCGTTTCCGATTGCATAACGCTTGAAGAGTTTGACTGTACCAATAACAGGCTTACCGAATTGGACATAAGCAATAACCCCTGTTTGCTCGGAGACACTATTCGCGCAGAGGGAGTCGGCTTTATCGGCTATCAACAAGGTGGATCAGTATTTGCTTATCCATACAACGGATCGACACTTGAGGGTTTTTACAGCGAAAGCGGCGAATTCATCAACGAAGGTAATTGGAATGATTTGGAAGGTTATTACTATTACTCAATATATTGGTGGGATTCCACTTCCATCATCGCCCGCTTCTCCGGCGGCTCCGCCGTTATCCCCGGCGACGTTGACTCAAGTGGTGACGTCGCCATTTCGGACGCGATCCTCACGCTTCGCCTTTCCATGCAGCTTGTTGATGGAAGCGGATTCAACGCCTACGCCGCGGATATGGACGGAAACGGCACTATCACCATCGCCGATGCCATACTTATTTTAAGAACCGCGATGGGCCTTATCTGACAAAAATCGGCTCATGCGCCGAGAGCATCAATGCACCGAACGGGCGGCTTTACGCCCGTTTTTTCATCCCGTTATGCCCGAAAATGCACCGTTCATCCCAAATGTTGAGCGCGCCGAACAGCCAAGCGTTAATTTTCTCATTTTTTCAAAAAAGCACTTGAAAAAACCTGCGATTTACGGCATAATAATATTGATATGCAATGCTCAAAGGAGTACACCATGAAAAAGCCGCTACTTAAAACCATATCCTCCGCGATGCGCGATAAGGAAGGAAGGCTCTCCTTCGCGGCGATCGCGCTTATCGGCACCTGCACGGTGCTCGTGGTTGCGTTCATCGCCTTTGCGCTCGTCATTCCCGGACTCAACAAAAGGCAGCGCAGGCTCGAAGAGGAGCGCGCCGCCAAGCAGCATGAGCTCGACGAGCTCATGCTTCAAAAGGAATTTTTGCAGGAGCTTTCCTCGCTGAATGAGAGCAGGGAGTTTCTCATCCGCTACCTCAGGGAGACCCAGGGCTATATCCTCAAGGGCGATATAAGGCTCGACCTTACCGACCCGGAAGCGGTCATCCCCACCCCCGTCCCCTCCGAGGATTGAACGGCAAGCAGATAAGAGGATCCGAAGATGAGCAACAGATACGCGGTAATAGATATAGGCTCCAACTCAGTTCGTGCGCTTTTTCAGGGCGACGGAAAAAAATACAGCGTCACGACCCGCCTTGGAACGAATCTTGCCAATACCGGAAGGCTCGATAATCAAAGGGCGAAGCACAGCGTTGGCGTGATAGCCGCTTTCGTGAACGAAGCAAAGAGCCGCGGGCTTGTTCCGCTCGCCTATGCGACAAGCGCCGTTCGCGACGCCGAAAACAGAAGCGAATTTATTGAGTTTGTTAAGCTTTATTCCAGCATCGATGTGGACGTTTTGAGCGGCGAAAGAGAGGCGCACTATGCGCACATGGGCGCTTGCGGCGGAAAGGGCGGGCTTATAGATATCGGCGGCGCTTCGATGCAGCTCATATCCGAGAGCTTCAAAAAGAGCTTCCCCGTCGGCTGCATCCGCGGAAAGGATATCGCGCTTGAGCTTACCAAAGATGAGCCCGATCCCGCCTGCTGCACCCTGCAGCGCGAAGCTCTTGCCGCCTACCTCGACGGGCTAACAGCTCCGTATGCCGAGGAGCTGAAAAACGCGACCTTTGCTCCCTGCATCGGCGTTGGCGGCACTATCACGACGCTGTGTGCCCTGTCCGTTGATCCGAACGCCGCAAACAAGAAGGTCGGCGAAGGCGCTTCACTTACGAGGGATATGCTCGAAAAGCTTATCTCGGCGCTCGACATGCTCGGTGCAAAACGTGCTGCGATCGGAGTTTTATCCGCAAGGCACGACGTTATCCTATACGGCGCGGCGCTGCTTGCGCGGGCGATGGACATGCTTTCGCTCGACTCGATCACCTCGAGCCTGCGCGACGGGCTGGACGGCTATCTTGACGCGGCGATCCGCGGCGAAATATCACTTTGATAAACAAACTGCGCTCCGCTTTTCGGGCGCTTCTGGAGATAAAAATGAGACTTATAATTGCATCCAACAACAAACACAAGATCGAGGAAATAAGGCAGATACTCGGCGAGCGCTTCAGCGAGATTATCTCGCTGCGCGAAGCAGGCGTGGAACTCGACACCGTTGAGGACGCGGACAGCTTCCTCGGAAACGCGCGAAAAAAGGCGCTTGAGGCGCTTGAGCTGCTCCCTGGCGACGCGGTGCTTGCCGATGATTCCGGCCTCTGCGTGGACGCGCTCGGCGGCGCACCCGGCGTTTATTCGGCGAGATACGCGGGCGCTGGGCATGACGACGCGCTCAACAGACAGAAGCTTTTGAAGGAGCTTGAGGGCATTCCCTCCGAGGAGCGCGGCGCGCATTTTGCCTGCGCAATGGTGCTTGCCCAGGGCAAAAAGCCCATCGTTGAGGCGATCGGAAGGGTTCACGGCAGCATCCTCTTCGTGGAGCGCGGCGAAAACGGTTTCGGCTACGACTCGCTTTTCTACTACGCGCCGTTTGATCAGAGTTTTGCCGAGATAAGCGCCGAAAGGAAGAACGCGGTCAGCCACAGGAGCAATGCTCTTAGGCTGCTGCTTTCCGCGCTGGACGTTAAGTAATATGCTGAGATACGGTGTTTTGAGCGATACGCACGGCGTTTCCCCCGCCATCGAAGCCGCGCTTAATGCGATCGGCGAGGTGGACGGCTATCTGTACCTCGGCGACGTCGGCTCCGACGCGGAGCGCATCGCGAAACAGACGGGCAAGCCCGTTCATGCCGTGCGCGGCAACTGCGACACGCTTTCATTCTCGGGGAAGGACAATCCCGTTGAGCTCGTGCTCGAGCTTGAGGACGTTCGCCTCCTGCTTCTGCACGGGCATCGGCACGAGGTCGATATGTATACGACCTATGCCGCAAGGCAGCGCGCAATAGAGCTCAAGTGCGACGCGCTCGTATACGGGCATACGCATATCCCCCAGCTCGTTCAGCGCGACGGGATAATCGTTCTGAACCCGGGAAGCCCCGCAAGACCACGCGCCGGGTCGAAGCCCGCCTGCGCCGTTATCGAGCTTGAAAACGGCAGGATGCGCGCGAAGATCATCACGCTTTGAGGCGCGGCGAAGTATTGAAGTATTATCTAAACATATGAACCCTTCCCCCAAAACGGTACTCACGAGCCAAGCTATGATTCTCCCTCCGCCGCGGAGCTTGACGGGCTTAGCTAATGCTGCGTTTTATCGGCGGATGAAAGCCGGATCTATATAAAAACGCATAAGTGCGACCTCTGCGGCTCGTATTTCTATCAAAACAGGGGGAGCTGAGCCGTCCCCTGCCGAGCGCGAAAAAGCACAAAAGCATACTTTAAAAATATAGGCATTGCAAGTAAAAAGCAGTAAAAAAGCGGCATCCTACGATCCCGCTTTTCTTCGTAATATTGGTGTTGCGAAAAATCGGTATTTTACCGTTAAAAGCCGACGATAAGCCCCTTCCTTTCGGCATAGAAGCTGTCGAGTCCCCTTGTTGGGATGATATCGACCTTGAGATCCTTCACCATCTCGCAGAGCTTTTCCTTCAATCCGAGCGCGGCTTCGAGGTTTTGGCAATGGGAGATAACGATTTCCTTTCCGCTCAGCCCGATTCGCTTTATCTCCTCGGTCATGGCGCTGATCATCTTCTGACTGCCGCGCGCTTTGCAGCACATTTCGATCTTGCCCTCGTCGCTGCCCATGCCTATGCCCCAGAGATGCAGACCGGTTGCGATAAGCCCAACGATGCGGCTCACCCTGCCCGCTCGAACGAGGTTATGGTAGGAGGCGAGCGCGAAAAGGATATGCGTTTTTTCAGCCGCTTCAAAGAGCTTTTTCTCGATGCTCTTGACCGAAAGCCCCTCGCGGATAAGACCGCAGACCTTGCGTATCAGCAGCACGGTCTCGGGGCCGGTCGCCCTCGTGTCGATGATCGCAATCTGCTTGTCCGGCTCTTTTTCAAGTATCATCTGCTTCGCCGCGCAAGCGCTGTTGTAGCTTCCCGAAAGCTCGCTTGAGATCGTAAACGCGATAACGGGACCCGGCGCAGAGAAGCGCTCTATCCAGTCCTGCGCGCTCGGGCAGGCCGTATGCGCAGAAACGCCGTGTTGCTCGTTCGCATCGAGCATCTCTGCAACGGGCATGTCCTCGCCGTCGATATAGGTTTTATCGCCGATTGTTATTGCAAACGGCACGGTCGAAAAATCGGCGTCCGGCGGACACTCGGGAAGATTGAACAGATCGCAGCTTGAGTCTGCAACGATATGCCAGTTCATACGATACCTCCTATTTGCGGCTTCAATGGGTTTTTAGGCGGTATTCCGTCAATAATGCGGGATATCCGTTTCAAGCTGAGAATAATCAGGCGTGGCTCCCGGCTCTATCTCAGGATTCGACTGAAGCACTCTTATCAGCGTTATGTACCAGCGATTGTCGATCTTCTCAAGGCGGATCTCCATTCTTGAACCCTCCCATTGGGGCACGGGATCCTTATTGGAATCGTTGTACGGCGACGCCTGGATATTCACAACCTGCTCCAAAACGCGGATGGACGCCTCCTTGGACCAAGGGTAAACGCTCATCTTTTCGATGGTGAGGCGGTAGTCGTAGGAGTCCACGCGGAAAGCGTCGTATTTGCCGCTGTCGATATCCTCGTCGCGGATGATCCACTCCTTGGTGAAATACTCGGCAAGCTCCGTCGACGACCTGTTTCCGAGTATGCAGTCGGCGCGCCTCTCGAGACCCTCGGTCACGATTATATAGATATTGCTCATATACATCGCCTCAACGAGTGCGAAATAGCACAGCCCGACCACGAGCGTTATAACAAGAAGCAGACGCAGGATGTACCAGATCGAGCGCCTCGCTACGCCGATCGGGCTTTGATCCTCATCGGTCTGAACCTTTTTCTTTTTTACAGCGGTATTGGTTTCGCTCATTTAAGCTTTCCTCTCAAACGCGGTTTTTTACCCGCATTATGTTAGTTTATCATGAATCGAAAATAATATCAAGCTCAGCGGCCGATTTTGAACAGCGTAACGCCTCTTCCCGAATACACCTTCTCAAGGTTGGCGTTGAACCAGTCAGTATCCACGCTGTAGTTCCCGCGCTCGTACGAGCTTATCAGCACGTAGTCGATGCCGTACTCCTCGGCGTATCTTCTGAGGTTGTTCGCGGGATCGGAATACATTCCCGAGATCAGCTTCTGCCTCGAGCCGTAGTCCACGCCATGCCAATGAAGGAACGTGCCCGAGCCGCAGAAGATATTGCGCCCGGTCAGCATCGCGATCGCGTTGTTGTGGTTGTTGTGCGTCAGGAAAACGGCGTCCTTCTCGGTGTTTTCCTTGACCCACTCCGTCATCTCCACAAGATCGGCGGATACGACCTCATAGCCCGATTCAACGAGCGCAAGGCGTTTTTTGCCGTTTTCATCGGCGGTGATATCGTAATGATCGCCCGAAACATATTCCCTTGCAAGCGTCATAACGCCCGAGAGCATTATCGCGATCAGCACGAAAGCGCAAAGCAGGTATCTTGCAGCCGTCCGCTGAACATCCACAGTTCTTCTGCCGGATTCGTCCGGCGCTGCGCCCTCCTTATACGCTCTTTCGGCGAGCTTTGAGGCGATAAGCTCCGAAACTATGCCGCAGGTGAGCGCGAACCAAACGAACAAAAGCTTGTTGTTGTCGTAGGGGTTCGGCTGGAAGAGCAGTATCTCGCAGACCGCCCAGATAACGAGCGAGCCCGCGTAGAAGCGGCGATGCTCCTTTTTGATCAGGATGAACGCGATCGGCATCAGAATGAATATGAGACCGAGGTTTTTAATGTAGAACCAGAGCCAGCCGTCGCTCTCGTTATCCCAGTTGAAATTCCAGCGCAGGAAGGAGGCGCTGTCCGCCGACTGCTTGAAGGTGAAGCCGAAGAGCTGCGGCGCGGCGAGCACTACGGCTATTACGCCGAACAGTATGAAATAGAGCATTTGCCTGCGCCCGTTCTTGATTTCCGCTTCATCGCCCTTCGCGCCGTCCTCCGCCTTCTGCGTCCAAGCGAGCGCGAAAGTTACGGCAAGGCCGATGAGGGGGGCGATAACGAAGAGGACGGATTTTTTATTCGCCGCAAAGGCGGATATGATGCTGACTGCCGCGGTCAGCGCCATAAGCAGCGCGATAAGCGTTACGGGCTTTTTTTCCTTGCTTGCCTTGATAAACTCCACGGCAAGGATGATGAGCGCAATGCAGCCGATCGCGATCACGGCAATGCTCGTCATCTTAGCCGCGACCCCCGCGGGATTCTCAACCAGATCGAGCATCCTGAGCGCGCCGAGTATGAGCATGATAAGGAAAGCGCCCATTATTTTAACGAGCAGACGGCTGTTTTCGCCGGGTCGGCGCTCGACTATGCGCTCGAAGCAGGCGGTCACAAACAGATACGCCGAGATGATGCCGAGCGCAACGAAGGAATGCGTATGCACGAGGGGCATCGCGCCCGCGAAGATCCCGAGCGGGATGAAGAGCCTGTTTTCCTTCTCGATCGCGGCGCGATAGAGCAGCGTCAGCGCCGGGAACAGCAGCGCCCAGCCGAACAGCGTCGCCCTCTGCGGAACGAGCATATCGGCGATCGCGTTTACCCAGCGAAGACCCTCCGCGGGAAGGTTGGTGGGCGCCTTATAGAAGCCCTCCATCATCTCCTTGAGTCTGTTCACGCCCTCCGCTTCAAGAAGGAGCTTGTTGTTGAAGATGTACGCAAAGCCGAGACCGCCGCCGATGAAGAACATATAGGTTGCGATAACGGAGGTCTTGGTGCGCTTGAACCAGGTATCGAAAAGGCAGTATACGCCGAGCGTCACAACGAGGCAGGCATAGAGCGCCGGAAGCAGCGCCGAAAGCCTCAGCGAAGCGCCGAGCGTGTAAAAGGTCGAGCTTACGCTGTCGCAAAGGAAGGGATAGCCGAGCGGCGTTCCGGGAAGGAGCGAATACTCGGGCGGGAAGGTCTGTTGAACGCTTATCGAGGAGATGAAGCCGAGATGCATGCAGAGGTCGCCGTATGTGCATTGACCAACGTGCAGCGAACCGTTTGAAGCGTCAACGATCGTGTGGTTGATGTGGAGCACGAACAGGATAAGCGTTATCGGCACCACGGTCAGCAGCATCGGAACGAGCTTTTCCTTTCCCGTGCGCTTATACGGCTCAAAAGCGCCGCTCTTTCTGCGCTTTAGCGATCTCAGCATGAAGAAGCCCGCGATCGCTATCGCCGCGGCGAGCGCAAGAAGCTGCGCGGCGAGATTGAAGCTCAGAACGAACGCAAACAGCGTTGGAAGCCAGATAAGCATCAAAAGCCCGAGAGCAAGCCCGAAGGTGACCCTTTTAACCGTATCGTCGCGCGAAAAGACCTCCCTTGCGATAAGGATGCCGCAGGCGGCGAAGGCCATCATATATATAAACGATAGAATACCCATGTTTTTCTTCCTTATAAGCGAAAAGTTGTCAGCAACGCGGGAGCCCTCGCTATGCTCCGTGGGCTCCGCACTTATTTGAGCCTCATCATTTGAATGCCTGAAGCCTGTCGAACGGATAGGCTATGAAGCGCACCTCGCCGAGTATCTGCGGAAGCTCCACAACGAGTTCCTGAATGCTGTCCTTCGATACCATCATTCGGTCGTCCGGAAGCACGAAAACGCTGCCTGTCGGAACAATGAACTCCGCTTTTATGCCGTCGTACATCTCATAGGTATACGCGCTTTCATCGAGAAGCGCGCCGTCGATATAGACCCTTCCGCCCGCGATCGTCACCTTCTCGCCCGCAAAGGCTATGGCGCGAACAAGCCTTCTGCCGCTCGCGTCGCCGCCCACCGTGAGCTTTTTAAGAACGAGCGCGTCGCCACGGTCGAAGCCGACGATATACTTTGAAAACCTGTCCGCAAACACGAGGTCGCCGTTGTCGAAGCCGCCCACGCCCGTGTCCTCTATCTTTACGGGGCTGAACACCACGAACAGCAGGAACGCCGCAAGCCCAAGGCTTATCACGGCTATCGTGAGCCAATCGAGCAGCTTATAGCCGAAGTTTCTTTTTTGACCGCTTCTCGGTCGCATCGCCGAGGATTGATTGTTCATTTGCTGACGCTCCTAATCTTACTCAGCGGCCAAACCACCGCTCTGACCCTGCCGAGCACGTCCTCGGCGGGGATGGGGCCGACGTCGTTGTCGCGGCTGTCGTGCGAAACATTACGGTTGTCGCCGACAACGAAGTAATACCCCTCCGGCACTGTGTAGCTGCCGTTCACGCTGCCAACGGTCTTCACCTTTTTATAGATGCCGCCGTACCAATCGCCCGCGTATGCGCTCTCATCGAGCCTTTCGCCGTCGATATAGACGAAGCCGTCGTCCCTTATCTCGATGGTCTCTCCGGGAAGCGCGATAACGCGCTTGACGAAGCGCTCCCATCTGCCGGGGTACTTGACAATAACTACGTCGCCTCGCTTCGGCTCACGGAACCAGTAGCTTACCTTTTCAACGAAAACGCGCTCGGCGTCCATCAGGGTCGTCTGCATGGACGGGCCGTCCACCATAGTCGGCTCGGCTATGAATTGCCTTAGGGCGAACGCAGCAACGATAACGCAAGCGAGCATCAGAATAAAGGGCAGGGTTAAGGTCCGGTTCAGTTCGGAATGCCCTTTATGCAGCTTTTCCGTGGCTCTGATAAACGCGTTGTCCGTTTTGCGGTCGATGACTGTTCTGCGCCTTCCGAAAACGATGCAGTCCTCGCGGCCTTCGTCGTATTTTTCATTTATTCTTTCATTATTTCCCATATTTCACCGTTTCAAATTTCAGCATATTGCAAGGCTCTTTCGGCGCTCATTCCCCGGAGGACGGCTGCGACGCACTCGCCTCAGAGGCGATAAATGTGCGCTTTTTTGCCGCGCGCATGAAATCCAGCCTGTCGAGCATAACGCTTCGGCCGCAGTTCAAGCATTTTATGCGGATGTCCGCGCCGCCTCGCGTTATTTCCCATTCATTGCCGCCGCAGGCATGCTTTTTTCGCATCTGCACGCGGTCGCCAATGCCGAATTCTTCGAGCATATTTCCTCCGATGCCGATAAAACCTCAAATTGCATTATACCACAAATAAAAGAAAAATGGAACACACAAAAAGCGCCGCTTTTCGTTCGGCGCTTATCGTATGAATTTTTCTCGCTTCAGTCTGCGCTTCTTAACTTATTAAGAGGCCAAACGACGGCTCTCACCCTGCCGAGCACTTCGGAGACAGGGATGGCTCCGACCCTTCTGTCGCGGCTGTCGGTCGAGTCGTTGCGGTTATCGCCCATCACGAAGTAATGCCCCTCCGGCACGGTGTATTTGCCGTTCTTGCTTCCCTTCGTGCCGATAGGAATATTTATCTTGCCGTACCAATCGCCGGCATAGGCGCTCTCGTCGAGCATTTCGCCGTTGATATAAACGAAGCCGTCCTCCCTTATCTCGATAGTTTCGCCGGGAAGCGCAATTATGCGCTTGACGTAGCGATCGGTGCCGCCCGGATAATTCACGATAACGATATCGCCGCGCGAGGGGGCATTGAACCAGTAGCTCACCTTTTCAACGAAAAGGCGCTCGGTGTCCATAAGCGTGTACTGCATGGATTCGCCCTTTACCCTCGTCGGCTCGGCAATGAACTGCCTTATAGCGACCGCCGCCACAATGACGCAGGCAAGCATCGCAATAAACGACGGCGTAAAGGTTCTGTTCAGCTCCGAATGCTTTTTATGCAGCCTTTCGGCGGCTTTTTCAAAGGCGCTTTCGCGCCTTCTGTCGATGCGGGCAGGGCTTTCATCCCTCTCGGCAGGCGCTTCGGTTTGCTTCTCTATAGAAATGTTTTTTTCCAAATCGTTTTTCATATTCACCATTCCGTGGCTCCGTTTCTTTCTTTCGGCTATATCATACCATAAAATGAGCGAAATTGAAATACTTTGAGCGGGAAATCGGCGCAAAAAAGGAGCGGATAGAAAAGTCCGCTCCAAAATCGGTTAATGTTTCGTTCTCCCGGCACCGCCGCCTCGGGTTCCGCCCCCGCCGCCCTTAAAGGAGCCGCCGCCCGAGAAGCCCTTGAAGCTTGAGCCTGAGCTGCGCGTGGTGGAGCTGCTCCTCGTGCTCGAGTAGGTGCGTCCCGCACCGCCTCCGCGGGTTCCGCCTCCGCCGCCCGTAAAGCCGGCGGATGAGGAGGTTCTTCTGCCGCTGCCGGCTTTTGAGCCAGTATTGCTTCCCGAATGCCGATTGCCGGACGAGGAATAGTTTGCGCCCGAGCGGTTGCCCGCCGACCTTGTGCCGCCGAAAGGCGGGCGATGGGTTGTGTAATTGGGTCGTGCCGAGGTGAATCCCGTGTTGAAGGGGCGCGGTCTCGTGCAGCCCGCACGGTTTACGCGGCTGATGCTGCCCCTGCCGATGTAGCGGAGCACTTGGATGATAACGTAGATAACTATGAACGCGAGGATGAGGCCGCCGATGCCGCCGCAGCTCCCGCAGCCCGCGCAGCTTCCGCAGGCGAGCGCGCAGGAGGCGCAGGATGGGCGCGAGAACGCAGAGAAATCGGAGAAATTGCAGCTTGAAGCAACAGGAGTATAGCTCGAATTATTGCTGTTGTAATTCGACGCCGCGCTGCCTGAGCCGCCGCCGACAAAGCCTTCGTTTGAAACGGTGCTCATATCCGCCATTCCCTCGGGATTGGTGCGGTAGTAGGAGCAGATCTCCTCGTTTATGCGCTCAAAGGTCTTTTTGATCGCCGTGTCGTAATCCCCCGCGGCAAAGCTCGGCTCGCAGTAGGCGTTGATGGTGCTCGAGAGCATCGCCGTCGTGAGCACGTCCTTCTCAAGCCCGGTACCGGGCATGATCCAGTAGTCTTCATCCCCGATAAGCATAAGGATGAGAACGCCGTTGTCCTCGCCGCTGCGGCCGATCTTCCATGAGGTGAACACTTCGTAGGCGTATTCCTCAATATTCGCGCCGTTTATCGAGTCGAGCACCACCACGCACATCTGCGCGCCGCGGCAGTTCTGCTCGAGGTTTTTATTTCGTTCATAAATATAAATTTTTGTTTCCGCGGAAACAACGCCTACCTTATCCAGGCAATAGCTGCCGTCCGGCAAAACGACTGCAAGCGCGCTTGAGATTGGCAGCGCAAGCGCGAGCAGGATCGCCGTGATAAGCGCGATAAGCTTCAGTTTTGTTTTCATCGGTTTCGATCCCCCATTTAAGAGAATAGCTCACAGCCAATGCAGTCCACGCAGCCAAGGAAGAGCGCTCCGCCGCAGGAATTGCAGGAAACGCCGATACCGCCGTCCTGCCAAGCGGAGCTTGCGCAGGATCCGAGGCCGGAACCCTTGCCGTGCCTTCCGGAGCCGCCGCCCGTGAAGCCGTTTCCGCCCGCATAACCCGAAGGATC
>JAFZJT010000132.1 GCA_017553815.1 Clostridia bacterium | reverse complement strand
TGGAGCATCTTTGAGAATGTGCGCCAAGGCAGTATTTTGAGCGGTAAGCTCACGGGTACAACCTTTATCCTTAAAGCACTCGCAAAAATGCAGCCGGTCGATTCTGTCGCGTGATTTCTCCCGGAAGATATTGACACGATCCTTTTGTTTCCTCACCTTGTTTTTCCGTTTTTCAAATGTTATAATACATATATGATAAAATCGGGCGCAATGCGGGGCGTTTTTATTATGTGAAAATCGCAAAACCGCGCTTCGCCTTCAAAGGAGCAACAGCAATGAATAAAAAAGTTGACGCGATCATCGAAAACAGCAAGGACGCGCTTATTAAGTCCATCCAAGAGAGCATCCGCTTCCCGAGCGTTGAGGGCGAGCCGAAAGAGGGCGCACCCTTCGGCGAGGCCGTGAACGGCGCACTTGAGCACGCCTTGAACCTCGGCAGGGAGATGGGCTTTAGCGTTACCAATCTCGACGGCTATGCGGGCTGCATCGACTACGGCGAGGGCGAGGATATGCTCGGCGTGGTCTGCCATCTGGACGTAGTTCCCGAGGGCGAGGGTTGGCTGTATCCCCCCTATGCCGCCGAAATTCACGACGGAAAGATCTACGGCAGGGGCGCGCTGGACGATAAGGGTCCCGCGATCTGCGCGATGTATGCGCTCAAGGCGATAAAGGAGGCGGGGCTTCCGATGCGCCGCCGCGTTCGCATCATCCTCGGCACCAACGAGGAAACCGGTTGGGGCTGCATGAATCACTATAAAAAGGTTGCCGAGATACCGACGCTGACCTTCTCGCCGGACGCGGACTATCCGCTCGTGAATTCCGAAAAGGGCATCTATCATCCGACCTTCAAATGCGGCGTTAAAACGAATATCCGCGTGAGCGGCGGCACCCGCGCCAACGTGGTCTGCGGCAAGGCGGAGGTTTTCGCGCCCCTTCCCGCGAAGGAGGTCGAAAAGCAGCTCCATATCGCGACCGAGCGCGGCATGAGCGTTGAAATCAAGGAAGAAAACGGCGGAACGAAGCTTCTCATCATCGGCCAGGATGCGCACGGCTCCATGCCCGAGCACGGCAAGAACGCTATGCAGGCGGCGTTTGCGATCCTTGCTTCGCTCCCGCTTGAGGGCGAGGATAAGCGCACCGCCGAGGCGCTCTATAACGCATTCAAATTCGATATGCACGGCGAGAGCATGGGCATCGACCGCACCGATTCGAGCGGCAGGCTGACCCTCAACCTCGGCGTTATCGCTTGGGATGAAGAGGGCTTCGAGCTTGCGATAGACGTTCGCCACCCGACCTCGATGGCGTTTGCCGAGGTGCGCGAGGCGATCGAGAAGGCGCTTGCGCCCCTCAAGCCCGTTCTCACCCACGAAAAGCAGCAGGATGGCCACTTCATCCCCGAGGACAGCGAGCTGGTAAGTAAGCTTCTCAAGGTGTACGAAGCGCGCACCGGCAAGCGTGAGGCGCCCCTTGCGATCGGCGGCGGCACCTATGCCCGCGCATTCCCGAACGCGGTCGCCTTCGGCTGCGAAAAGCCCGGCATCTCGGGTCCCATCCATATGCCGAACGAGTATCTTGGCATCGATGAAGCCATGTTTGACACGCACATGATAGCGGACGCGATCATCGCGCTTGCGTGCGAAGAATAAAGGCTTGCCTTTCGGCAAATGATGCGCGCGATTAGCGCATGATGCGTGCCTTGCGGCACATGATGTTCGCCTGCGGCGAATGATGTGTGCCTGTGGCACATTAAGGAGCGAATCCCTCTGGGATTCTTATAAAATGAATTAAAAGGGTAAACACCCGAGAATAAGGAGAATTAAATGAACAACTACGAATGGTCCCTGGACGTGCTCTACAAGGGTTTTGACGACCCGAAGTTCGACGCCGACATGAAGGCGATCGACGCTAAGATCGCCGAGATGAACGATTTTGCCGCAAACCTCGGCAGCATGAGCAACAAGGACACCCTGCTCACCTATATTCGCATTTCAGAGGAGATGCTGCAGCTCGATTCAAACCTCTTCGGCTTCGCCGCTCTGCGCTCGAGCACCAACGCGAGGGACAACGAGGCGAATTCCGCGCTCGGCAGGCTCATTGGCAAGCTCAGCGGCTTGGCAAAGCCCCGTACTGCGATACATAAGTTTATCGCGGAAATGGAGGATCTCGACGAGCTGATCGAGAGCGAGCCCGTTCTCAAGGCTTATGAGTTCATGCTCAAGAATATCCGCGAGCAGAACAAGCATCTGCTTTCCGAGGAATGCGAGCAGATAATGGCGCTGTACAGCATCAGCGGCTCCAAGGCGTGGGGCGATCTTCAGGGCTTTTTGACCTCCTCCGTGACCGCCGACTACCGCGGCGAGGCGATCAACCTTTCCTCGGTTCGCAACCTTGCCTACGATCCCGATTCGAGCGTTCGCAAGGACGCATTCGAGGCGGAGCTTGCCTGCTATGAAAAGATCAAGGATTCCGTTGCCTTCGCGCTGAACAGCATCAAGCTCGAGGTCATAAACAACGCCCGCCTTCGCGGCTTTGAGTCCCCGCTCGCGCAGACCCTTTTCCAGGCGAATATGAAGCGCGAAACTCTCGACGCACTTCTTGGAGCGATGAACGATCATTTCGATATCTTCCGCCGCTATCTCAAGATCAAGGCCAAGGCGCTCGGGCATAAGAACGGAATGCCTTGGTACGATATGTTCGCTCCAATGGGCGGCAACGACAGGAAATACACCGTTGAGGAGGCGCGCGATTACCTTCTCAATATCTTCAAGACCTTCGATAAGGATCTGCACGATATGGTCGAGCGCGCTTTCAACGAAAGCTGGATCGATTTCTTCCCCCGTGACGGCAAGCGCGGCGGCGCGTTCTGCTCGGGGCTTGAGGGGCATAAGCAGAGCCGCATCATGACGAATTTCGACGGCTCGTTCTCCGACATAGTCACCCTTGCGCATGAGCTCGGTCACGCCTACCATAACCTCAATATCGAGGATCATCGCCCGCTGAACAACAACTACTCCATGCCCGTTGCGGAAACGGCCTCGACCTTCAATGAAAACGTTATCATGAACGCGGCGATCGCGAACGCTTCCTCCGACGAGGAGAAGCTTGCGCTTATCGAGAGCCAGCTTATGGACGTTACCCAGGTCATCTGCGACATCTATTCAAGGTATCTTTTTGAAACCGCCGTTTTCGAAAACCGCGAAAACGAGTTTATGGACGCAAAGCGCATGTGCGAGCTGATGCTCGACGCGCAGAAGAAGGCCTATGGCGACGGCCTCGATCCCGATGCGCTGCACCCCTATATGTGGCTCTGCAAGAGTCATTATTACAGCGGCGGCCGCTCCTTCTACAACTACCCCTACGCCTTCGGCGGCCTGTTTGCAAGGGGTCTTTACGCGATGTACGAGGAGCAGGGCGAAAGCTTCGTTCCGCTCTATAAAAAGCTTCTCTACACCACTCCGATCGCCACCGTTGAGGACACCGCGAAGGTTGCGGGTATCGACCTCACCGATAAGGAATTCTGGGCAAAGAGCCTTGAATCCTATGAGAAGAACGTGGATGAGTTCGAAAGACTCGTGAATAAGCTCTATAAATAAGCTCGAATAACGAAGCTTGGAATGTTTGCGCCCCGGGGGAAACCTTGGGGCGCGTTTTTTAAAATGAATAGTAAACAGCCGATTTTTCTCGTTTTTTATGAAATGTGAGCCGTAAAACCCAAGCCGAATCATATATTCAAAAATATAATTTGCTCGGTGCTTTCGCGGGGTTGAAGCGTGCCGGTGATTTCCGTTATAATTAGCGTTAGTGTGTGCTAATGCGGCATCTTTAAATCATTTCTGCTTTAGGAGGAACAAATCATGAAAAGAAAGCTTCTCGGCATCCTTCTCGCGGCGCTGCTTGCGTTTTCCGCCGTTCCGGCGACGCTGTTTGCGCAGGGCGAAGCACCAGCTTCCGTAAAGGATGCGGAAACGCTCGCGTTTTGGGACTTTGAGACCGACCCCGAGGCGGACGGCTGGATCTTCATTGACGAGGACGGCGACGGCTACAACTGGATCTGCGCTGCGGACACCGCCGCCGGTGCGCCCATCGCCGCAAGCGGCACAAATGCCCTGCGCTCCTTCTCGTATTACAGCGGCCCCGGCGCGCTCACGCCCGACAACTGGGCGATAACTCCCGCCGTGGAGCTCCCAGAAGGTCAAGCGACGCTGAGCTACTATATCGCAAGCTACAGCGGCAACTATCCCGAGACCTACCGCGTTTACATTTTTGCAGGCGATTCCGATGAGCCTACCTCCGTTACAGAAGATCTCGTTTCCCCCGATTCCATGAGGGTGTTTGAAGAGCGCACGGTCGATCTTTCGGCTTTTGCGGGTCAGAGCGTGAAGGTGGCGTTCCGCCATTATAACTGCTCCAATCAGTTCCGCGTTTATATCGACGATGTATCCATCCTTGCGAGCGGCGAGCCCGAGACCCCCGTCGAGCCCCCCGCAGAGCCCGAGCTTATCTTCGGCAGCTATTTTGAAGAGGATCACGACCCCATCGATGAAGGCTGGCAGTTTGTGGACGCGGACGGCGACACTCACACCTGGATGTGGCACGCGACATCCGCAGGCGCGGCCTACGAGGGCAGCGGCATAATCGGTTCGCATTCCTACAACTACGGCTGGGGCGGCGAGCTTCATCCCGATAACTGGGCGGTTTCCCCCGCGATCGAGCTTCCCGCCGAGGAGCTTTCCGTTACCTTCTACGCAAGGGGCTACGATTCCTATTTCCCAGTTGAGCGCTTTGAGGTATATGCGGGCACGAGCGATAATATCGAGGAGATGAGCGAGATTTTGACCGCGACCGCGACCACCGCAAGCTGGACTCAGTACACCGCCGATCTCTCCGATTTTGCGAATGAGACCGTTTATATCGCGATCCGTCACTGCACCGAATCCGGCGGCGACAGCATGATCCTCGATCAGTTCGAGGTTTGGGGCAGGGAAGGCGAAGAACCTATTGAGCCCGAGCTTATCGGCGACGTGGACGGCGACGGCGAAGTCACCGCTGCGGACGCGCTTCTTGCGATGCGCCATGCGATGGGTCTTGAGGAGCTCTCGGAGGAGCAGCTCGCTCGAGCCGACGCGGACGGCGACGGCGAAGTCACCATGTTTGACTGCCTGCTCATCCAGCGCAGGGCGATGGAGATCATATCCGCTTTCCACATTGAGCTTGACTGACGGGAAGAAACCGTTAATTTGAACTTCGGGCACGGATCCTTTTCGGGATCCGTGCCTCGTGTTTTAATGCCGCGCACAGAAAGCGGCTTATTTTTTTGAAAAAATATGAAAATTTCCCCAAAATAGATTGAAATCATGAAACGGTTATGATACAATATAATGTGCATCGGTATCCGTATGGTTCGGACGGATACCGTGCGAATGAAGGAAAAACAAAACAAGGAGGAAAGAACAATGTTTAAGAAGCTAATCAGTTTCTTCGTTGCGGCGATGATGGTTTTGAGCCTTATCCCCGCATCGGCATTCGCGGCGAAAACACCCGCCGCAGAGAGCACCGCCACCGCCGCGAAAATAACGGCGAATGACGGCGAAGACACCAGACAGATCAACACCAACCACATTGCGATCGACAACGACCCGGCAGGCGGCTACACCGGCAACTACGTTGTCATCTACAACCCCTCCGAAAGCTCGAGCGACGCCAAGAGCACCGGCAATATGAGCGGCCTTATCCAAACTTCGATAAGCGCGAATATGATGCCCGGCGAGGGCGAGGAGAAGTTCATCGAGAACGACGGTCTGTATCGCATCGACGTTGACGCCTTTATGGAGGAGGAGACCCGTAAGCACGAGAACGACAAGGTCGATATCCCCTCTGATACCCGCACGTCGTACAACGTGGGCGACACCAAGACCTTCACCATCTCGTATTACAGCCCCCTCGGCACCAACAGCGTGGAGTTCAGGGTTCTCACAAAGACCGCCCACTGCTATGTCTGGACTCCCACCTCGACCAACAGCAACGTGCATCCCTTGACAAGCGCCGATGCGCAGTCCGCCGCAAATGCGTTTGAATCCAAGTACGCGCTCATGCAGTCCTCGTTCGGCATCCATAATCCGGGCAGCAGCGGCGACGGCAGAGTGCATATCCTCTACTACAATATTGACGATGGCTGGAACGGCTCCGGCGGCTATACCGGCGGCTACTTCTACGGCGGAGACTATAACACCAACGGCCTTCCGATGCTTCATATCGACACCTATCCCTCTGTTTACTACAGCAACTATACCGTTGCGGATACCTACAACACGATAGTGCATGAGTATCAGCACATGATCCATCGCTCCAGGACCGGCGGCTACACCGAGACCTGGATAAACGAGTGCATGAGCGCCGCGGCTGAGGAGCTCTGCTATCCCGGCTCGAGCATATTCGACCGCATCATGTACTATACCGATTGCCCGTGGACGTATAGCGCGGTCACGAATCCTGCGAGTGAGTATGCGACGGTGTATGATAACCTGCATAAGGGCTACTCCATGTATGCATGGGACAATAATCTCGGCGATATCCTTGCGCTGTATGCTCAGGTCTCGCTCTTCGCCCAGTATCTCTACACGCAGTATCCGAACGGCAACGAGGTGTTCAACGCCATTCTGACCGAGATAGCGAACGGCAAGAACTTCCAGCAGGCCTGCCCGACCGTGTTCGGCGTGAGCGCGTCCCGGTTCGTGCGCGATTTCAGGATAACCCTTACCACGAACGCCACGCAGAACATACTCAGCGGCAAGTACGGCTGGGTGCTCCAGTCGGGTTATGACCCGAACGAGTATTACGGCATCCAGAATCCTTACAACATCCTCGGACCCATCATCTTTACGGCCAACACCTGCAGCATCAAGGGCGGCGGCGCCATCACGGTAAAGCCCGTGAACGGCGTTTACAACCCGCCGGCAGGTGCGGATCCGAACCTTGAATACTACGGCATCACACTCAACGCGCCTGCGGACGTTCCTCCGACCGAACCCGGAAACGATTACACGCTCGATGAAGCGCTGAACGTGGAGGGCGGCGAGCTCCATTTCGAGAGCACCGGCAATTATCCGTGGGTCACCGCTGTTGACGGCGACCGAATTTACGCCAAGAGCGGCAACACGGGCGTGGACTCGAGTGATTCCGTGCTCTCCACCGTCATTACCGCAAACGCCGGCGACAGGGTCAGTTTCGAGTTCAAGGCCTGGGGCGAGGGCACGAGCACCTATTGGGACTACTGCGAATTCGCGATAGACGGCGAGCGCCTGGGCTATTGGGGCGCATATCAGAACGATTGGGAAACCTACACCACCGAGCCTCTGACCGCGGGCGAGCATACCCTCACATGGAAATACCATAAAGACAGCAGCGTGAATAATCCCGGCGACTGCTTCATGGTGGATAACGTTGAATACGTCCCGTACGTACCCACGCTCGACGAAGCGCTGAACCCCGAGGGCGGCACGCAGCATTTCGAGAGCGAAGGAACCTATCCTTGGGTCACCGTTATCGACGGCGATCGGATCTACGCAAAGAGCGGCAACGCGGGCGTAGACTCCAGCACCTCCGAGCTCACCACCTACTTCTATTCCGACGGCTACATGGGCGTTGGCTTCGAGTTCAAGGCCTGGGGCGAAGGCACGGAACCCATTTGGGATAAGTGCGAATTCCTCGTCGACGGCGTGGCCGTGGCGACATGGGGCGCGCTTCAGAACGATGAATGGGGCTCCTACGTCTCCGATTACCTTGAGGCGGGCGAGCATATCCTCACCTGGAGATACACCAAGGATTCAAGCGTGAACAATCCAGGCGACTGCTTCATGGTAGATAACGTCGCGTTCTTCGCGGGCATGCCCGAACCCCCGGTACAGGAATACATCGACGCCGTCGATATTCTCGACCTTGTGATCCCCGAATACGGAGCGGCGCCGGTCTATACAGTAAACGTTCCCGAGGATGCACATTACACCGTTGACCGTGTAGAGTGGGTACGGACAGCAGCGGGCGGAGCATATCTGCTCAACAACGATCCCAATGCGGTGTTCGACGATCCCGATGCGACCTATGTCGCGACCATAGTCCTGACCCCGGATGAGGACTACTTGTTTGCAAACGAAGTTGCGGCAACCATAAACGGCGAGCAGAATCTTGTCGATGCCGGCGAGCATTACTACGGACAGTACTTGGTCGTTTCCGTCGGCTTCACCGTTGAGGAGCCCGAGCCCGAGATCATCGACACAATCGAGATCCTTGGCTTCACCGAACCCGTGATCGGCGAGCACCCCGATTTCGACGTCAGCGTTCCCGAGGATGCGCACTACACCGTTACAGACGTTTATTGGTACAATATCAGCAAAGCTTCGATCGACGAGGATTTCGTGTTCGTTCCCGGAACCTACTACGCGGCGTTCAATATCGAGGCGGATGAGGGCTACTGCTTCTCCGATAACACCAACGACACCACCGTGCTTATCAACGGCAGCAGCGAGCTCTACTTGGCGGCGTACAGCTCCGTTAGTGAAGAGGGCACCGTCTTCCACGCCGAAACGATGGAGCTCGTTGTTGAGGAACCCGACGAGCCAGAGCTCATTGATACCATCGAGATCAACGATTTCGTGGTGCCAGAATGGGGCGCAAATCCGTTCTACGGCGTGACCGTTCCCGAGGGCGCGCATTATTCAATCGAGCAAACCGCTTGGTTCAGGGTCTTGGGTGACGACGACGAAATTATGGAGGGAACGGATGTTTTCGATAACGAAGCATGCACCTACTACATGGGTTTTGGTATAGTTCCCGATGAGGGCTACACCTTCGCGGATGAGCCCACAATCACAATCAACGGCGATGATGCATTGGTTTATTCATACTTCTGGAATATAGAGAGAACCATTCTCTCCGTATGTACCGTGATCTTTACCGTTGAACCGCCCGAACCCGTGCCCACGCTTCTTGGCGATGTCGATCTTGACGGCAATGTGGACGCTGCGGACGCACTGCTCGCACTCAGGTATGTGATGGGTCTTGTGGATCTCACCGAGGAGCAGCTCGCTCAGGCCGAGGTCAACGGCGACGGCGAGATCACCATGATGGACTGCCTGCTCATCCTGCGCAAGGTTATTGGCGTTATCGGCAGCTTCCCGATTGAGGAGCCGTAAAGTAAAAACCAAGTGAATAGGGCTTTGACCCGAGCAGCCGTCGACCCGCGCAAGCGGGTCG
>JAFZJT010000131.1 GCA_017553815.1 Clostridia bacterium | reverse complement strand
TGCACGCCCTCGGCCGTTGAGAAGAAATTCAGCAATGATATCAAAGCCGATGCAAGATAACTCACCATGATACCCACAATGAGCAGCATGACCGGATTCTTGATTTTGGTTGACAGGAACAGAATCAGTGCTGTTACTGCAATAGCTCCCAGGAAGGCTCCCAGAATGACTGAAACTGATCCGCCCAGCGTGAGGTTGCCCATTGTCAGATTTCCGCCAAAAAGCAGCATCACAAGTGCCACGCCCAGACCTGCACCGCCGTTAATACCCAAAATGTCAGGACCGGCCAGAGGATTTCGGAACGCAGTCTGAAGCATCAGACCCGATGCGGCAAGTGATGCACCTGCCAGCAAAGCAGTCACAGCCGACGGCAGGCGAGACTCTCGGATTATGAAGTCCCAGCTCTCACGACTTGCGCCCGCACCTGTGAGCGACGCAATCACGTCACGCAGCGGAATATGAACCGTTCCAAGACCCAGGTTCAGGAAAAACAGCACCAGCACCGCGAAAAGATAGCTCGGAACGATGCGGGCAATGCGCTTTTTCGCATAGTCCTTCCAGCTTGTGAGGCTCTCGCCCATCACGATATGCCTCATCAGCGGCAAGAAGAGCAAAAAGCCGCTCAGAAGCACCATCATATCCACAAACAGATAGCCGACGCGCGCGATCGGCGTAAAATCTATCTGCTTGAGGCCGATGAATGCGAGAAACGGCGTTTTGACCGTCGGAAAGATCCAAGTCTGCTGCCAGAAATGGAAGATGAGAACGATTATGACGCTGATGGCGCGGATACCGTCCAAAACGTCGATATACCTTGAATTAATGCTTCGATCCAAGCTCTTTTCAAGCTTTGGCTCTCGCTTAAAAAGTCCTTTTACTGCCATAGTTCCTCCCTAAAACCGTATCATGTATAAATGATACCATCAAAGAGGCTTTTTTTCAATAGTAAAAAGCTTGTTCCTTCGCCGCGCCGCGCTTTTCAATCGATGCGCTTGAGGTCCGCAAGGTCCACGAGTATAACGTCGTCGCCTATCTTCTGTATCTTGCAGTACGGTATCACAAGCTCCTCGGCGTTTTTTATAAGCCCGAGCATCCTCGGCGGCCCCGGCACCACTATCGAGCATATCGTGCCCGTGCAGTCGTCCAGCTCCAGATCGCAGATATACCCCAGCCGCGCCCCGTCGCAGATATTGATTATCTCCTTCTGTTTAAGCTCCGTATAGGTCGTGTTCGCCATTTCTTCTCCCCTTTCCGCTTTTTTATCCATAATACTGCGGCTTTCTGCGAAATATTCTCCGCTTCCTCCCCTCATTACGAAACAAAACCCGCCGCCGCGCATATTATAAGGACGGAGGGCGGGAAAATGATAAGGCTTATCGCATTGAAGGGCAAACTGAGCGGCTCGGCCGTGCTCAATTCATCGGGCGGCAGAACGGAGTTTATGCTGAAAACGCGCCGAAGCTCGCAGACCTATTCGGAGGGCCTACGCGCATTTCTTGTTGCGCCAAACCCTAGCGGCTTTCGCATCGAAACAGCGCATATTACAAATGGCGTGGGCATAGCGGATATCGACGGCGTGCGCGGCATATTCATAACGAGCGGCGCATCCATAATTTCAGAGGGAGCGAGCGGCATGAGCGATACCGCGCTCGAGCGGGCGAAGGTGCGGCTTAGGCTCGAGCTTTCCCAAAATGGCGGCGCCGCGGAGCCGCAACGGGCGAAAATGCGCGGCGAAGTTACCGCGCAAATAAACCCAAATGGAAAGCGCGCCTCCGAAAGCGCCGCCGTTTCCGAGAATCCTCCTGCGGAGGGGGTGATGCAGGCGGGCGCTTCGCCGGTCACAAGGCGTATTCTTAGCCAGGCCAAGGCGCTCTTCGGTGCGGGGGATGCGGACGCGTTTTTATTCGACGCTTCGCCCGAATCCGATAATAAGCCCCAAAGTGAGGCCTCGTCCTCCGTCGAGCCCTATCTTCCGAACAGCGAGGCGGTGAAGAACCCCTTCCCCGCGCTTTTCCCAAACTCAAGCTGGCGCAAAAAGGCGGGCGAAACGGCGCTTTTCGGCAAGGTCAAGCACAGAGGCAGGCTCTATTCCGTCACCGCCCTACCCCGCGAGGGGCGCTTTCCGCCGAGCGAGCTTGCGCCGTTTTCCAATATCCGAAGGGCGAGGGGCGAGGGCGGAAAAATGTATTGGCTCGGGATAAGGCGGATGTAGCAAGAAGCGGCCGCTTCGATAGTGAAGCCGCCGCTTTTCGTTATTTACCGATCTCGGTTTTCCACTCACCAAACGCTGATAAAGCCCGCATTGTCGGTTGTGTACAGCAAGGTTCCGTTTTGATCGTAGATCCTCAGCTGTTCCTCGGTCATCCAGTAAATATAATCCTCGTTGTACGGCACGGTATAGTCCAAAAATCTCCGTTCCTTTATCGCAAATCCGCTCTTTGTGTAAAGGTCCACGCGCAGTATCAGATAGTCCTCGGTCTTGACGTCCGTATCGATCGATATGAGCTCGCCCTTCAGCACCTTTTCGGTTATATCCGCTGTTCTGATCTCCCTGCCGCCCGTGATATAGACGGCGTTGACCACTTGGATATCGTCCTTGAAATTTCGATCGATTACCACGCTGTACGAGCCGCTGATGATCCTCCCGTTTCGGCTCGACAGCTCATGCATTTCAATGTAAGGCACCGGAAGAACGGAGCTGTACAGCGGCCCGATCCAATCCAATTCCCGAGCGTTCGATTTTTCGCCGTCCTTTATAACGATCTTCACCTCGCCGATATCCGAGAAGATACTCTTGCTCAACTCCGCCGTGATAACGCCGTCCTCGCGCACCGTAAACGGAACGCTTTCCCCGCCGATGCTGAAAAAGCCGCTCGTTTCATCGGTGTATTCCCGCATAAAGGCGCTGAGCTTCACCGTTGCGGTCCCGCGCTCAAGGTCAGTTTCGACCACTTCCCAAGTAAAATCGGAAACGAGCTTTTCCTCCTCCTCAAGCCTGCTTCGAAGCGCCCGAAGCTCGTTGCTGAGCTCGTTCACCCTGCTTTGAAGCGAGGCCACGTTGGTTTGCATCGTGTCCGCCTGCGACTTCAGCGAGCTCGTGTTTAAAAAAGTCAGTATCACAAGCACCAGAAGCACCGCTTTATAGATAACGCTCGCCGTCGTTCGCGGCTCGGGCATATTGCTGTGCGCGTCGCGCTGTTCGCCCCTCGCGACCCTATCCAGCCGCCTGTTGTAAAGAATAATGCTGATAATTATTATGCCCGCCGATAAAGCAAGCAGGACCATCCAAAAAATAATGCGCAATGTCATATTTTCTCTCCTCCTTAAAAACCGAAAAATCTTTTAAACTCGCTGTAATAGCTCCTTGTTACGTCCACGAGCCTGCCGTCAGACAGCGTTAAAATGAATTTCATCGACAGCGCGGGGCGAATCTTTTTAACGTGCCTTTTGGAAACTATTACCGATTTGCTTATCCTGATAAACGCCTTCGGATCGAACATTTCCTCAAGCCTGTAGATGCGCTCCTGCGAAAGATAGGTGCCGCGCTCGGTGTGCACCTCGATATCCTTGCCAAACGCCTCTATGCAAACTATCTCGTCCGCCGCAATGCGCATACTCTCGCGCTCCCCGTTTCGCACGGATATGAACGAAGGATACCTCTGCGCTTCCATTATGACGTAGTCCGCATCGTCCGAAAGCTCTATTCCGCGCTCAACAAGAAACGCTTCAAGCTCCTCGCGCTTTTCATCTTCTACCGATAAGCGAAGCTTCATGGAGCACCTCCTTTCCCTCTCGCAGAGCATCATAACAGAAACGAACCGAGAAAACAACCGTTTTGAAACAAGTTGCACCGATATGCGGAATAAGATACAAAAAGCCGCTCCTCGCCGGAGTGGCTCCTCGCCGGAGTGGCTTCTGAGAAAAATGCTTCGATTGACTTCGCATTTTTCCACTCGCCGTGGGGTATCTAAGAAAAACACTTCGATTGACTTCGTGTTTTTCCACTCGCCGTGGGGGCATCTGAGAAAAATGCTCCGATTGACTTCGCATTTTTCCACTCGCCGTGGGGGCATCTAAGAAAAACACTTCGATTGACTTCGTGTTTTTCTCCCTTTATTATTGAAATTCCGAAGGAATTTCCACCTCATCGTTCCGCAGGAACACACCATGCGCTGAAAGCGCACATCATTTGCCGAAGGCAAGCATCATGCGCCGATAGGCGCACATCATTTGAAATCCCGTCGGGATTTCCACCTCAATTCGCATAGCGAATTTCACTTGCGAAGCAAATTTCACCTGCCGAAGGCAGATTTCACTCGGCGAAGCCGAATTTCACTTCGGAAAAGCATCGGCCGGATGCCTTCTCCTCAAGGCAAAGTCTAATAAATCAAAGGCTCCTCCGCAATGGAGAAGCCTTTGATTTTGCAAAGTCACTCGGGAATTTCACCCGCGACTATTCGCCGTTCAATCAGTTCTTATTCCTCTTATCGTAATCCGCCTCGATGCTCGCCTTCCATGCCCTTCCGAGGCTCTTGCTCTTGCGAACGGTGGATATGGCCTCGCTCATGACCGAGAAGTTGAGCGCGGTGCCGGCGCTGTCACAGCAGTAGTTGACCGCGCGGTCCTCCGCGATGCCGAAATGCTTTGCGGTCTCGATGGCGTCGATATTCGCGCCAAGGAAGATGAACTCCCAGCCCTTTTCCTTCTTCTCCTCGATAAGCTTCTTCACCTTATCCGAAGAATACTCGCGGCTGGCGTTCTCCATACCGTCGGTGGTGATGATGAACATGGTGTGCTCCGGCACGTCCTCCTCGCGGGCGTACTTATGCACGTTTGAGATATGATGCACCGCTCCGCCGATCGCATCAAGAAGCGCGGTGCAGCCGCGAACGAAGTAGTCCTTCTCGGTCATCTTCTCGATCTTGTCGAGCGGCACGCGGTCGTGCAGCACCTCGCTCACGCCGTCAAACAGCACCGTGGAAACGATGGCCTCGCCCTCCTCCTTGCTCTGCTTGGCGATCATGGAGTTAAAGCCGCCGATTGTGTCCGCTTCAAGCCCGCTCATCGAGCCGCTGCGGTCAAGGATGAATACGATCTCTGTAAGGTTCTTTTTCATGGTTGTGTCCTCCGATACTTTGTTTTATCGGTGAGGCTTGCCTCGGGCTCTTGCCCATCCTGCGGGGCTTTCCTCACCCTGTGACTTCATTATAACAAAGCACGGGAGGGAGTTGGTCGCTTGGGAGGCGACAAAAAGAAACTTACAGTTACCATTCGTTTTCGCACATATTGCGATAGCTTCTACGGCAGCCTAACTCCATCAAAAAGTTTCTTTTCAGTCTTCTTTTCGCTAAACAGCCACAACGAACCATTATTCATTATAGCATACAATTCATCTGTTGAGCTGATTACCCCTACATACGCTACATCATCAGCGATTTCAATTCCATCTTCATTCCAGTCCCAATACGCAAATAGTTTTCCGCTATTACTGAGTGCGTATGCTGCGCCAAATCCCAACAGCCCGTATTGATTTACATCATTTAGAAGTTTCTTCTCACCTTCATCACTGCTGAACCATAATGATTTATCCATTTTTTTAGTTAACGTATAGCATGTATCATCAGAAATCGAAGTTATTGAATCAATTTCACTCTGAATTTTTTCAGGAGTTGACACATTTTCAGAACCCCACCTATACAGCGTATTGTCTTTTTTTATCGCAAAAACAATGTCCGTTGTGTAATATGCACCCGAACCTAAAACAACGCTCTTAACACTATCCATAATGCGATGCGGTCTTGCTTTATCAGTAGTGGTTCCATCGCCAAGTTGCCCATACTCATTACTTCCCCAAGCATAAAGGTCACCGTCATTCTGAATTGCAAAAACACAATCGTAACCTACGGTTACTGATTCCACATCATCCAAAACACGCTTAGGTGTTTGTACATTTCCTTTTGCAACACCAGTACCTGTCATTCCATATCCATTTACACCCCATGCCCATAATGAAGCATCTTTGCAAAGTGCAAATGTAGCGCACCCGCTAACATATAAAGACTTTACATTATCAAGCACACGGATTGGTTCGCGTTTAGGACTTCCAACTTCACCGGTTCCTAATTGATGATAGTCATTCAATCCCCACGCCCACAACGAATTGTCTTTTTTTATTGCGAACCAACTATCAACATAAACTTGAATACTAATTACATCATCCATGAAGTGTTCCGGTTTATCAAGTTTGGTTCTGTTAGCTCCTATACCTCTGATATTACCCCAGCGCCAAACCTCTCCATTGGTTTTTAGCGCATAATACTCCTCACTTTCTGTCCATGTGTCGTATACAACCGAAGCGACATCATTCATTAAGAGCATAGGCGCTTCAACTTTTTCCAGACTTCTGTCCAAGCCTAATTGGCCATTCTTATTCGAGCCCCATCCCCAAAGCTGATCCTTATTATCTATAACAAACCACGAGCCACCCTTCTTATCACAGAATGATACCGATTCTCCAACTCTACGAACAGGTTGCTCTCCTTTACCACAGGCTTCCAGTATAATAGCAAACCCTATTAAAAACGCTATAGCCAGCATGGCTTTTAACTTTCTTATCATTTTATAATCCTCACTTTCATTTTATAATAAAACCATCATTTAAGAATTCTATTCTACACTTTCCCTTTTCATCATGCTATGCAAACACTACTACCATCTCATTTAATGTTAAGTTCTGATTAAACGCAAGTATTGCTTATTTCTCCAAATATCCTCCTGCAATTATAACCAAAGCATAGCTATACTTTTCCGGCTGTGTATATTCTAATGTAAGCCATCCTACGTTAGATACATCAAGCTCTATCAAGGTCGGCGAAAACTGTTTACTTATGCTCAGTTCTTTTAAGACTTCTCCATCACCTATGATTTTGAATTTTCCTCTTGCCCCTTGTGCTGTTTCCTCACCAACATCAAGAGTAAAACAAATTGTTTTATAGCTATAATTTAAAAAATATTTAGCATATCCGCCAGAATAAGTGTATTGTTTGTTTACTAAAAAAAACAGGTTTCCAAAATCATAATTATATTCAACGCCTGTTACAGATTTATAGTTCTTTCCTGGCCCTGCATAATAATACTCCTTATCATCTGCACACGACAGCTCGCAAAGATAAGTGGGCTTTACGGCGTTCAGCTCATCCAGCTTGGTTGTGAATCTCTGATCAGGAAGCACCGCTATGGCGTTATTAAGCATATCAAGCGCTCTCAAATACTCCTGCTTCTGCATTGCTTCATCGGCCTTGGGTATAATAAGATTTACATAATCATCCTTGAGCTTCTTGAGCGCATCGAGCGCCTCTTGATCGCCTGTATGCGTTGAGATAAATCTGTCGAGCGTATCAAAAGCTTCTGTATAATTGCCCTGATCGTAGCTTGACTGCGCCGCGCTCATAGCCTCTTGGCGCTGCTTTTCATGCTCAAGCTCGGCCTTTGCCGTGTTTATCTCGGCTATCTTGGTAACGACTTCGGTATTCGTCGGAAGCAACGAGCGGAGCTGCTCTGCAAGACTAAGCGCGGTGTCGTAATCCTGCAGGGCAATCTTGCTTGAAATATCCTCGAGCATCTTTGTGACTGCCTCGTCACTCCTCTGAACGGCATCGGCATAATTGCAATCCTTCTCTACTACCTTCGAAAAACAATCGATTGCGGTAACCCAATCAAGCTTGCTAAAAGCAATCAGGCCGTCGGCATAGTATTCTTTTGAATTTGCAAGAACTGTCAGTTCGCTCGATGCTGTGGTGAGCTTGGTTTTCAGCTTGGGGAGGTTGAATGTCTGAACAGCAGACAATATCTCCTGAGCGTTTTCAAAGCTCAATTCATCGATTGCATAATCCGCAATCGCCTTGTCGATTCGCTCAGTCAAAGCCTCAACAAGAAAAGCCTGCTGATCCGCATCAAGCTCCTTTTCAGCAAAAAGCTCGTATGCTTCTTCGTACGCCCTTGCATCGAAAGCTTCGATGATCTTTTTAACCAAGCCTGTTATTTTTACGCCGGAGTTCGTTGCATCTCTCCCCTGCACGCCGCAGCCAACAAGTACAAATGCTACTGCAAGCAGTAAAGCAATGGTTATTGCAGCGTTTCTGATTGTTTTTGACATAATCTTGCCTCCTTAATCAAATAATTCTACTATATTTAATTTTAGCGAATTTTTCACTAAACTTCAATAGGCAAAACGGGGTAGTTTAAAATATATTTATGATAATCAAAGGAAACTATCGAAGAATCCGCGACATGCGCGAGGATCACGACCTAACGCAAGTTCAGGTCGCGAAAATGCTCTCATGCAGTCAGCGCGTATACAGCAATTATGAGCGCGGGGATATAGACATCCCCACCTATGTTTTGATAGAGCTGTCGAATTATTACGGCGTTTCGGTCGACTATCTGCTCGGCTTGACCGATAATCCCAAGAGAAATATGTAAATCAAATATTCAGCTTCATAAACCCGCAGCAGCCGAGCTCCGTCATCGGCGCAAAGCCGAGGCTTTTATAGAATGCGACGGTTTTTTCGGTATCGTCGGTCGCAAGCTCTATTTGGCGCACCTCATCATACCTTTCGAGCACGGCCTTTAAAAGCATGCCGCCTATCCCCCGCCGCTGATGCTCGGGATGGATCAAGATATCCTGAATAAAGACCACCGTATGCCCGTCGCCGACGGCGCGGATGAGTCCAACGAGCTTTTCATTTTCGTATGCGCCGAGAATGTAGAGCGAGTTTTCAAAGCCGAGGCGGAGCTTTTCGGGCGCGTCCGTGTATGCCGTCCATCCCACGGAGGAATAGAGCGCAAGTATCTCGGTCTCGTTGTATTCGACGTAGGGTTTTAGTTCTATTTTATTCATTTTGCCTTCCTTTTCACTCGCATTTTCTAATTAAAATTTGAAATTCCGAAGGAATTTCCACATCAATTTCTTCATTAGCCGCAGGCGCCTTCATTCCTTCATTAGCGAAGCGACTTCATTTGTCCAAAGCGCACATCATTTGCCAACGGCAAGCCTCATGCTCCCAATAATTGCTGGTCAAACGCAAACAGCGCCTCGTTTATCTCGAAAACGTCATACACGCCGCGCTCGATGAAGTATTCAATAATTAAATCGAATTTATTCGAGTGTGAAAGCGCAAATCCCGCCTTCATCAGCATATTTTGCGTTTCATTGAGCGGAAGTTCCAGCGCTATCGCGAAGGCGATGACCGTGGGCTTGCTCGGCTTATAGAGCCTGTCCGAGCGTATCTTGGAAAAGAGCTTGCGGTCGATATTCGCCCGCTTGTAGCACTCCGAATCGGTCATGCCGCGCTCATCTATCTTGCGCAGAAGCATCTCCGAAAAGCTCTCGTCCATCAGCTCGTCTATCGCTTTTCCGATATTCGATATGCTCGGCGCGCCGCTCGCGGGCTTGGCGTTTGCCGATGCTTTCTGCTTTGCGGAGCCCATAGAGGGCGCGGAGTCAACTGAAGCCTCGGCGCAGGGCGCAATGCTGAAATCGGCGCCGTCCTCGCGGCACTCTTCGGCCTCGCGATACGCGCCGTCAAACAGCGAATTGCCCATGGAATACGAATGATCGGGCCTGTTCAGGCTCTCCCGCCTCTTCGCGAAAACGAGCGCGCTGTCGCCATGCGTTTCGGCATAGCGGTCGTCGATGAACTCCTTGATTTCCTTGAAGCGCTTTTTGCCTATATCGAGCGCAGCCTTGTCGAAGATAACGAGGTAGACCGTCAGATTCCCGTCGTCATTTTCCAAAAACTCGCGTATGGTATCCTCGGCAACGCGCAGCGCCTTATCCTTCGGATAGCCGTAAACGCCCGCGGAGATCAGCGGAAACGCGACGCTTTCAAGCCCCTTTTCCCTCGCTATTTCAAGCGAATTTCTGTAACAGGACGCAAGCTTTTCCCTTTCCCCGAAGATGCCGCCGCGCCATATCGGGCCAACGGCATGGATAACGTACTTCGCTGGCAGCTCGTAGCCGAGGGTGATCTTCGCTTCGCCCGTTTCGCATCCGCCGAGGGTGCGGCACTCCGCAAGAAGCTTAGATCCCGCCGCGCTGTGGATCGCGCCGTCCACGCCCCCGCCGCCGAGCAGGGACTTGTTTGCGGCGTTCACTATCGCATCCACCTTCATCTTGGTTATATCGTTGCGAACAATTATAAGCGGCATTTAATCATTCCTCCTCCAGCTTGTCGATGAGCGCATCGATGCTGTCAAACACCGGCTGCTTTCCCGCCGCGATATCCTCCTTGAGCCTTGCTATCTCTTCATGAAGTTCGTCAACGTAATGCCTTGGATAAACGGTAACGGGAACCATGAGGATAACGCCGTCCTTTTCATAGATATCCAGCTTATCGCCCTCCGAAAGACCGAGGGAGGTTACGATATCCTTGGGCAGCGTTATTTGGGACTTAGTGCGAAGTTCGGCTAACATTGTAAACACCTCCGAATGTTGGAATTTCTTACTTTACTACTATTATGCGCCCTATCCGCGCTTTTGTCAATAGGTTTTTCGCACAATTCAAAACGAAAGAAGCGGCTTTTCGCCGCTCCTTCGCTCTTGCATTCGTTTTTATCCGTATGAAGAAAACCGTTCGCCAATTACCAGGTCTGCTGCTGAAGCTGGGTCATATCCTGCTTCGCGGTCTGAATCTCCTGCTGCTTGGCGGGCGTGGTCTTATAGAGATTGCGCTGCTTCATCTGCTCGAAAACGGCGAACTGATCCTCGGAAACCTCGCTCATGCAGTTGATGAGCAGGCTGCGAAGGTTCATGCAGCCGGATTCGGTGCAGCTTTCGGCATACTGCTTGACTGCCGCTCTTTCGGACTGAAGAAGGTCGGTGAGCAGCTCCTGTTCGGTCATGGATGAATTCTGCATAGTTCTTTCCTCCCCTTATTTCGAAGAATTGAGGTAGCTGTGGAGCGAGTCGAAATGCCTGCGATGATGCTCCGCAGCGGTCTTGGCCATGCTCTTGAGCGCTGGATCGCTGAAATAGTTCGCATAAACCGAGCATTTCTTATAGAGCAGCGCCTCCGTATGCATCTCATCCTGAATGATCGAAAGATCCGTGGTGTCTATCGGGCCGCTCGCCGCCTCGGTGTTCCAGCGCGCGCTTGAGGTGCTCATGCTTCCGCCGTTGCGATTTGAGCCGCTTTGATTGGGGCTGCCGTTCCAATACGGGCTGCCGTTCGTGCCGCCGCTTTGATCGCAGCCGCTTCTATTGCAGCCGCTTTGATCGCAGCCGTTCGGGTTCGAGCTGAAAAACCTGTCGGTATTCGTGCCCTGACCATTGCCGTTTGTGTGCATAATAATGCCCTCCGTGATGAGTTTTGCGGGCGTTTTGCCTGCAAATTTAGTTTGCTCGATCACGAAGGGCTTATTCCGGTTTATTCTGGAATTTTTGCCGATTTATGCCATCATGCGGGTGCGCCCGCCGCCACGGGCGCATTATCCAAAACGATGCGCTTTTCGGGGCGAGTTGTGAGCGCGTGCTCGAGCACCTCGTCCGCATTATCCACGTAGATAATATTCAGCGCTTCAAAGATATCTGAGGGTACGTCGCGCAGATCCTTGCGGTTCTTTTCGGGTATCAGCACGGTGTCTATCCCCGCGCGCACCGCCGCAAGCAGCTTTTCACGCAGACCGCCTATCGGAAGCACCCTGCCGCGAAGCGTTATCTCGCCGGTCATCGCAAGCCCCGCACGAACGGGGACGCCTGTTAAGGCGCTCGTTACGGCGGTAAACATCGTTATGCCCGCCGAGGGGCCGTCCTTGGGGATCGCGCCCTCGGGAAGATGGATATGGATATCCGTTTTGCCGTAGAAATCGCTCTCAAGCTCGAGCATTTGAGCCCTTTCGCGGATACAGGTTATCGCCGCCTCGGCGCTCTCCTTCATAACGTCGCCGAGCTGACCCGTTAGCTGCACCTTGCCCGTTCCGTTGAGCACGGCGGCCTCAACCGTCAGCATCTCGCCGCCAACGCTCGTCCACGCAAGCCCGTTCACAAGGCCGACCTGCGGCTCCTTATCCGCCGCATCAAAGGTGAATCTCGGTGCGCCAAGGTATTCCTCAACCTTTTTCTTAGTAACGTTTACGCGCTTTTTGCCGCCCGCGATATCCACCGCCGCCTTGCGGCAGACCGTTGCGATGCACCTTTCAAGGCTGCGAACGCCCGATTCGCGGGTGTAGCCGTTTATTATCTCCGAAATGCTCTCGCGCGGAACGGTCAGCATGCTCTTTTTGAAGCCGTTCTTCTCAAGCTGGCGCGGCACGAGATGGCGAAATGCGATCTCGACCTTCTCGTTTGCAAGATAGCTCGGCACCTCGATTATCTCCATGCGGTCGAGCAGCGGACGCGGAATGCCCGACTTATCGTTCGCGGTGGTGATGAACAGCACCTTGGAGAGGTCGTACGGCATCTCGAGGAAATGATCGCGGAATTCGAAATTCTGCGCGCTATCGAGCACCTCGAGCATAGCGGCGGCGGGATCGCCGTGGAATGAATCCGCGCCGAGCTTATCGATCTCATCGAAGAGCAGAACGGGGTTCACGGTCTCCGCCTGACGCATCGCCGCGATTATCCTTCCCGGCATCGCGCCGATATAGGTGCGCCTGTGGCCGCGAATCTCGGCCTCGTCGTGGATGCCGCCGAGGCTCATGCGAACGAACTTCCTTCCGAGCGCCCTCGCTATCGAGGACGAGATGGAGGTCTTGCCGACGCCCGGAGGCCCGACGAAGCAGATTATCTGACCGTTGACCTTGCCCGTCAGCTTCGCAACGGCGATGAATTCGAGTATCCTTTCCTTGACCTTCTCAAGGCCGTAATGGTCCTCGTCGAGCACCCTTCGCGCGTTGTCGATATCGAGGTTGTCCTCGCTCATCTCGATGAACGGCAGGCTCAGCATCGTGTCGATATAGGTGCGCATCGAGGGCGTTTCATGCGAGCTTGCGGGAAGAAGCGCAAAGCGCTCGATCTCCTTTTCAAGCTTCTTTCTTATCTCCTCGGGGAAGATCCTTTCGCCAAGGCGCGCTCTGAACTCGTCGGCCTCGGCCTGCTCATCCTCGCCAAGCTCCTTCTTGACCGCCTTCATCTGCTCGCGAAGGAAGTATTCGCGCTGATTCCTGTCGATCTGCGCCTTGACGTTCTTATCGATAAGCTGCTTTATCTTGATGACCTCGGCCTCGCGATTGAGCATATTCACAAGCTCTATCGCGCGCTCGGTATAGCTTTCGGACTCGAGCATCGCCTGACGATCCGCGGGATCGAGCAAAAACACGTTTGCAACGCGGTAGGCGTATTCAACGTCGTTCGAGCTTCGTCCGATGAACGCAAGGGTCGTCTTGAGCTGGGAGTTGCCGATCATCGAAACATACTCCTCGCATTTTTCCTCGATCATCTTGCGAAGCGTAGACTGCATCTCAGCGGCGCTCGGCGTCTCGTTTTCGTATGCCTCGATATCCGCGCTGAGGAAATCGTCGTTTTTGGTGAAGGCGGTGATCCTTGCCCGGCACTGACCCGAAACCAGCACGCGCAGCGAACCGCCGTCGAGCTTTTCGCTGCCCTTGATACGGCAAAGACAGCCGCAGGTGAAGATATTCTTGCTCGTTGCCTCGAGCTGCTTGGCGTCGTGCTGAGAGGTGAGCATAACGAGCCCATCCCCCTCCATCGCCGCCTTCGCCGCGAGAACGCTCTTCTCCCTGCCAACATCGAAGCTCATCGCCGAATAAGGGAGCACTACGAGTCCTCTAAGCGGTATTACGGGAATATTCTTATAGATAGCTGTTTCCATGTTTTGTCCTTTCTTTCGTTAAGGGAGCGGAAGCCCCGCCTCCGCGATCTTTGTGAATAAATTATAACTCAAAATTCGATTTTTCTCAACACACAAAATATGACTTTTTAGGACGAATGCCACCAAAACGACAAAAAGGCGGGTGCCGCCTCTTGCCGAACCTAACAGATCTATAAAAAATCGTATTCTATTACCGAAAAAACGAAGAGCGAAGTCCGAAGCTTTTGGGGACATGCCATCCCCCTCCGAGCGCAAAAACCGTTTATTCGGGGTTGGAGAGCTGACCTCTGTTCTCCATGAAATCCACAATCTCCTTTGCAACTTCCTTGTTGTCGATTTTAAGGAAGGCTTCGCGAAGCGCATTCCTCTCGAACTTACAGCCCCTGAGCACATATGTCAGCTGGGAAACGAGGGTCGTGTCCATGCTGTCAGAATAGAGCATGAGCTTGGAGATCCTGCCGTTTTTGATCGTGAAATGCATCTGCATCTCGCCGAAGGAGAAGCGCTGCTCAGCCATATTCTCGCATTCGGGCGTTTTGCCGAAGCGCCATTCCCACGATATCTGCTGATCCCTGCGATGCTCGATATTGGAGCGCAAGGTATTGCTCATCGGGTATTCCTCAGCCTCGCCGTATTCCTCTTTGAAACTTTCAACGAGAAGCTCGGCGACCCTATTGACGTTGATACCCGAAACGAAATCGGAAAGGTTGCAAACCCTCGACTGCACGCTCTCAACGCCCTTTGCCATAAGCTTGGCCTTGGAAACGTTCAGATAATTCGGAAGGCGCGAAAGGTTCGCGTTCACAAGCAGCGTTCCGTGATGCGCCCTGTTGCCCTTGGAGAGCGCATATGCGTTGCCCGAAAACTTCTTTCCCTCAACAAGGATATCGTTTCTTCCCGAAAGCTCCGGCTCAAGGCCGAGCTTTTTGATCGCGTTCATCACCACTTTGAACTGACGCTGAAGATCATAATCCTTTTCCGACATGATGAACGAGAAGTTCAGATTTCCCTTATCGTGGAAGACCGCGCCGCCGCCGGTGTGCCGCCGAACGAGCTGAACGCCGTCGCGCTCCATATTCATAAGGTTGCACTCGCGCCAAGCGTTCTGATTCCTTCCGATAATGACAGCGTTTTCGTTCACAAACATATAGAGCATTATATCGCCCTTTTGAAGCGTGTCGAGAAACAGTCCGTCCGCGGCAAGGTTTGTGTAGCCGTCGTGTGATTTTGAAAAATAAATATAGTTTGTCAAACGAACTCCCGAGCGGATACGTTCCGCTATTTTATAATACTGTGATAATCAAAAGTCCTGCCATGCTGGAGGGCACGGCAGGACAAACGCTTAAACTGCAAAACAGCTTATCAGTCTGCGGTTCTGCCGCAGCACTTTTTAAATTTCTTTCCGCTTCCGCAGGGGCAGGGGTCGTTCGGGCCGACCTTGGCCTCGGTGTTGACAAACTGCTTGGAAACGCGCCATGCCTTGGTTATCTCCCTGCGCTTTTCATCGCTCAGCACCCTGTCCCACTCCTTGAGGTTGTACAGCCAATCCGCCTTCGCCTCGTGCATATTGAAATAGAGCTTTTCAAAGTCGATATCGAGCGAAATCTCTGTATCGGCCTCGATGGAGTCTACATCAAGCTCCTCCTTCAGGCTCGTGTTGATGCCGTCGAGGAAGCCGCCGAAGGTGGCCTCGTTCATATCGAAGCGCGCGGCGAGCTCGCCCGCCTTGCCTTCGTAGCGAACGGAGGTGTCGGAAAGAATTTTCTTGTATGCCTCGGTCTCCGAGGCAAAATAGTTGTTCCAGAACGCCCTAACCTCGGGGCTTTCATCCGCGCCCTCGGCAAATTTGCGCCACTGTTCTATAAGAGTCATTTTAATCTCCGTGATTTCCTTAATATCTTATGCAAGAAGCATCTCGAGCCTCTCGCGAATCTTCTTGATGAAGCCGTCGGTGGTGCAAACGGTCTTCTTCTCCATATCGGCAAGAAGCGCAAGATCCTTGGTCATGAAGCCGGAAGCGATGGTCTCAAGGGAGGCCTGCTCGAGCTTGTTTGCAAAGTTCACGAGTTCGGGGATGTTGTCCAGCTCGCCCCTCTTTCTAAGCGCGCCGCTCCATGCGAAGATGGTCGCCATAGAGTTGGTGGAAGTGGACTCGCCCTCAAGGTGCTTGTAGTAATGCTTGGTAACTGTGCCGTGCGCGGCCTCGAACTCGTAGTTGCCGTCGGGGGAAACCAGAACGCTTGTCATCATCGCAAGGCTGCCGAACGCGGTCGCGACCATGTCGCTCATAACGTCGCCGTCGTAGTTCTTGAGCGCCCAGATGAAGCCGCCGTTGGAGCGGATAACGCGGGCGACTGCATCGTCGATCAGGGTGTAGAAATACTCAAGACCGAGCTTCTCGAACTCCGCCTTATACTTCTCGTCGTAAATCTTCTGGAAGATATCCTTGAAGGTGTGGTCATACTTCTTGGAGATGGTATCCTTGGTGGAGAACCAGAGATCCTGCTTGGTGGAGATTGCATACTGGAAGCAGGCGTATGCGAAGCTCCCGATGGAGTCGTCCTTATTGTAGGTGCCCATCAGAACGCCGGGGCAATCGAAATCGAAAACGGTCTCATCGAAGGTAACGTTGCCGTCCTTATCGGTGAACTTGATCTCCGCCTTGCCGGGGCCGGGTACGCGGTATTCCTGGCACTTGTAGATGTCGCCGTAAGCATGACGCGCAATGGTGATGGGCTTGTTCCAGCTCCTGACGGAGGGCTTGAGGCAATCCATGGTGATGGGCGCGCGGAACACGGTGCCGTCGAGAATGGCGCGGATGGTGCCGTTGGGGCTCTTGTACATCCTCTTGAGGTTGTACTCGGTCATGCGCTGAGCGTTGGGGGTGATGGTGGCGCACTTGACGCCAACGCCGTACTTCTTGCAGGCCTCGGCCGCTTCAACGGTTATCTTGTCGTCGGTCTCGTCCCTCTTTACGAGGCCAAGGTCATAATATTCGGTTTTGAGATCGACAAAGGGAAGAATGAGCTCGTCCTTGAGCATCTTCCAGATGATCCTGGTCATTTCGTCGCCGTCCATCTCTACAAGTGGGGTCTTCATTTGAATCTTCTGCATCGTGGGTCTCCTTAGTTTGCTTATATTATGCTTTGATTTATATTATTTTGACGCACCAAGCAGAAGGCCGATGCGCCAAAGTAATAAACTATTGGATCGTCGAAAAAGCGCGATTACGCATCCTCGGGAAGCTCGCTGGTACAGTGGGGGCAGCGAGTTGCATCGTCCGCGATGTCGCCCTTGCAGTAGGGGCACTTGCGGGAGGGCTTGGGCTCTTCCTTCTTAACGACCTTGTTGATCGCCTTAACAACGAAGAAGATGATAACAGCGATGATAAGGAAGTTTATGATAGCGCCGATGAAGCGGCCGTAGGTGAGCACGTTTGCGCCGACTTCCGCGGCTTCGGTCGCGGTCTTTCCCGCGAGGTCAACGCCGTCAACGCCCTTGAGAAGGATGTACTTCTCGTTCAGGTCGGAGCCCTTGAAAATTAGGCCGATGAGCGGCATGAAGATGTCATTCACCAGTGAGGTCACTATCGCACCGAAGGCTCCGCCGATCATGACGCCGACTGCAAGATCCATGACGTTGCCCTTAAATGCGAACTTTTTAAATTCTTTCCACATTTTTTCTACCTCCTCACCAGTATAATATAACTATACTCCTTTTTTCTTCCGATTTCAAGAGTTATTGAAAATATACCCCTTAAATAACCTCGCTTTCGTTCTTGCTAATCGAAGAAATTGGGGTTATAATGGAAGGTGGATGACTATACCGCACCGAAAGGAAAACTGCGTTTTGGATAATACAGCGGCAAATACTGCCGAAACAAGGATCGAGCGCATAAATGCGCTCATAGCAAAGGTCGAAAAGCCGACCCGCTACATGGGCGGCGAACTGAATATGCGCGTTAAAGAGGGAGAAGGGCTATTCCGCTTTGCGCTCTGCTTCCCCGACACCTATGAAATCGGCATGAGCCATCTCGGTTCACGCATCATTTATAACGTTTTAAACAACCGCGCCGACACCTACGCCGAGCGTTGCTACGCGCCTTGGGTTGATATGGAGGCTCTTTTACGCGAAAGCGGCGAAAAGCTCTTCTCCATCGAGACCAAGCGCGCGCTCGACGAATTCGATATCGTCGGCTTCTCGCTTCTCTACGAGATGTGCTACACGAACATACTGACCATGCTCGAGCTCTCGGGCATCCCGCTCCGTTCAACTGAGCGCGGCGAGGATGCACCCCTCATCGTTGCGGGCGGCCCCTGCGTCTGCAATCCCGAGCCCATCGCCGACATAATCGACGTATTCTTCTTTGGCGACGGCGAGGAAGTGGCGAACGACTTTATGGACGTTTACGCCGAAGCGAGAAAGCAGGGCTTAAATAAGCATGAAACGCTCGTTCGCCTGAGCCGCATCCCCGGCGTTTACGTTCCCGCTTTTTACCGCGCCGAATATGAAAACGGGCAGTTCGCAAGGCTTGTTAAGCTGGAACCCGAGGCGCCCGACACGATCGAGCGGCGCATAGTGCGCGATCTTGATAAAGCAGAGTTCACGGGCGATCTCGTTGTGCCGTATATGAGCATAGTGCACGACCGCATCGCGCTCGAGCTGTTCCGCGGCTGTACGCGCGGCTGCCGCTTCTGTCAGGCGGGCTTCATCTACCGCCCGATACGCGAAAGAAGGATGAAGACCCTCATCGATTACTGCGACGGCCAGCTCAAGCGCACGGGGCATGACGAAGTGTCCCTCTTCTCGCTCTCAAGTGGCGACTACACCGAGATACACGAGATGGTGCCCGCCGTGCTCGAAAGATACACCAAGGATCGCATCTCGGTCTCCTTCCCCTCCCTGCGCATCGACTCGTTTTTGAAGGACGACCTTGAAGCGATGCAGGGCGTTCGCAAAACGGGTCTCACCTTCGCGCCCGAAGCGGGCACGCAGCGCATGAGGGACGTTATAAACAAGGGCGTTTGCGAGGAGGATCTTCTTCGCACAGTCAAGGATGCATTCGAGGCGGGCTGGCAGGGCGTCAAGCTCTATTTCATGATCGGTCTGCCCGGCGAAACGGACGAGGATATTCTCGGCATCGCCGAGCTTGCGCGCAAGGTCAGCCGCGAGTTCTACTCCATGCCCAAGGATAAGCGCGGCAAGGGCCTTCGCTGCACCGTTTCTGCCTCGACCTTCGTGCCCAAGCCCTTCACGCCCTTCCAATGGGAGCCTCAGATCACCGTGGACGAGGTGCTGAGGCGTCAGGCGCTGCTCCGTCAAGCCCTGAAGGGCATCCGCGGCGTTGAGTTCAACTGCCATTTTTCCGAAACGAGCCGCCTCGAAGCCTGCTATGCGCGCGGCGACCGCCGCCTCGGCGAAGTTATGATCGGCGCATATAAGCGCGGCGCGAGGTTCGACTCTTGGGACGAGCATTTTAAGAAGGAGGCCTGGGACGAAGCCTATGCCGAGCAAGGTCTCAGCGTAGATATGTTCGCAAACCGCGTTATCTCGCTCGACGAGCCGCTCGCTTGGGAGCACATGGACGCGCTCGTGACGCAGGAATACCTTAAAAAGGAGCATGAACGCGCCTTCGAGGGCATAGTTACCCCCGACTGCCGCGAAAAATGCAACGGCTGCTTCGGCAAAAAATGCACGACCCACTGTGAGATGCATAAGGCGAAGGAGGATGGCTCCAAATGAGAATGATAGCCGCATTTTCAAAACTCGAACCCGTTAAATTCGTTTCGCATCTGGATATGCAGAGGCTCTTTCAGCGCGCGTTCAGAAGAGCCGAGCTTCCGCTCGATTATTCCAAGGGCTTCAACCCCCATCCGCTGCTGTCGTTTGCGACCGCGATCTCGGTCGGCTACACCTCGGGCGGTGAGTATTTCGACGTTATGCTCACCGAGCCCGTTTCGCCCGAGGAATTCACCGAAAGGGTGAATGCAGTACTCCCCGAGGGAGTGCGCATAACGAAGGCCATCGATGCGGGAGATTTCAAAGCCTCACTCACCACGCTAATGCGGAGCGCCGAATACGACGTTCGTCTTTTCTTCGACGCGCCGGTTGAAAAAGCCGCTCTCGAAAGTGCCGTTTCCGCGCTTCTCGGCGGCGAGATAATAGTGGATAAAAAAACCAAGGGCGGAATAAAGAGCGTTGATATTCGCCCGATGCTCGTTTCTATTGAGCTGAGCGAATTTGGCGGCAGCTCGGCAAGGCTCGCTGTAAGCGGCGCGCTGACCGCCGAGGGCGGGCTTCCGCTCGAGCTTCTTTTCGGCGCCCTGTCCGAAAGGCTCGGCGTTTCCTGCTCCCGCCTCGTACACCGCAAAAAAATCGAAATGGATTGGTCCGATCTCAAGCTATGAATGAATATCCCGAAAAAACCGATAAAAGGATCGTGATCGACGCAAATCCCTACCGCACCCGCGCCGTGCTGATGGAAAACGGCAGGGTCGTTGAGATATGCTCGGAGCAACAGAGCCGCGAGAGCCTGCTCGGAAGCATCTACCGTGGGCGCGTCTGCTCCGTGCTTCCCGGAATGAGCGCGGCGTTCATTGACATAGGCGCGGAGAAGAACGCCTTCTTCAGCATCGCCGATTTGGATTCCCCCGCCGCACCCGGCGCGGATATAGTCGATAGCGGCGCAAGCAGTCCAAAGAAGCCGCAGAAGGCGCTTAGAGTCGGGCATGAGCTGATGGTTCAGGTTATCAAGGACGCGCAGGGCAGCAAGGCGGCAAGAGTCAGCACGCACATCTCGCTTTCGGGGCATCTGATCGTCATGTTCCCCGATTCGGAGCTTATCGGAATAAGCAAGCATATCACGGCGGATGAGGATCGCGAGCGCCTAAGAACGCTCATCGCCGAAAACAAGGGCGAAGGCTTCGGCGTTATAGTTCGCACCGCCGCCGCGACAAGGCCGGACGGGGACATCCTTGCGGAGCTTGAGCGCCTCAAGGCAAGATGGAGCAGCATACAGAAGGCGTACAGAATAAGCGCCGCTCCCAACTGCCTTTTCAGCGAGGACGGGCTTGTTGAGCGCACTCTTCGCGATCTTTTCAGACCCGATGTTTCGCGCGTTACGGTCAACGATAAGGCGCGCTATCTTTCGGTACTCGAGCTTGCAAACGAGCTTGAGCCCGGCGCAGCCGAGAAGGTGCGCTTTGCCGAGAACGCGCCGGATCTCTTCGAGCAGCTCGGCATAGAAAAGCAGATCGACGAGGCGCTTGCAAGAAGGGTATGGCTCAAGAGCGGCGCATACATAGTTATCGACCAAACCGAGGCGCTCGTCAGCATCGACGTGAACTCGGGCAAGAATATCGGGCGAAGCAATCTTCGGGCGACCGCGCTCGCCACGAACTGCGAGGCGGCAAGGGAGATCGCACGCCAGCTTCGGCTCCGAAACATCGGCGGCATCGTCATAATCGACTTCATCGACCTTGAGAGCCCCGATGATAAGCAAACCGTCGTCAAAACGCTTCGCGAGGCGCTTGCAAACGACCGCACCACCGCGCTCGTGCACGGCATGACCACGCTCGGACTCGTTGAGGTGACGCGAAAAAAGCTTCGCGAAAACCTCTCATCCTCGATGCAGCGCGAATGCACCTGCTGCGGGGGAAGCGGCAGGCTCTGCACCCCCGAGACCGTCGCTCTTCGCATACGCTCGCGCGCGCTTGCCCGCCTCTTCGATTCGGATGCGGATCGCATCTCGATAAGCGCCCACCCCTCCGTTATCGCGCTTATCAAAAAGCATCTCAACGAGGAAAAGAAGCGAAACGGGCTTGAGAGCGTTGAGGTCGTGCTGAGCGAGCTTCGCGGCTCCGCGCCCGATGAATTCGATGTGCGGCTTATGAGCAGCAGGTAACCCACACTCCGCGGCTCTGCCGCGCTTCCTCATGAACCTCATCACACAAAGAAAGGCTTATGCTTGTAAATGAACAGCAAAAAGAAAGGACTCACCGTATTATTGCGCGTTTTTCTTATACTTCTCGGCGCGGCGCTCGTTTATGAGGGCTTCATCGCCTCCACGATGCGAAACTTCAATCTCGGCATCCTTATGCCGATAGTCATCGGTATTCCGATCGTTATTCTCGGCGTTTTCTACACGCCCATCACGCGCTTTTTCGCCGCTTCGACCTTCGGCAAGCTGATAAAATGGGGCTTCATCGCTTCCTACGCGCTGTTTATCGCCGTATTTGCGCTAACGACCTTCCTGATCCTCAAGAATTCCGAGATGCCCAATGACAGGAAGGCGGACGCGGTCATAGTTCTCGGCGCGGCAGTGCGCGGGAGCACGCCTTCGGTTCAGCTTGCCAACAGGCTCGAGCGCGCGCTTGAATACCACCGCGAAAACCCCGATGCGCTCATAGTCGTAAGCGGCGGTCAGGGGCATGACGAAACCTACCCTGAGGCCGAGGTCATGAAGAATTGGCTGGTAAGCAGAGGCGTTCCCGAAAAAAGCATAATCGAGGAGCTTCACGCGACCAGCACCGAGGAGAATTTTCTTTTTTCAAAGGCGCTTATCGACGAAGCGCTCGGCGGCACCGGGCACGATATCGCGTTCGTTACGAACCGCTTCCACGTTTTCCGCTCGGAGCGCATAGCGAAGAAGCTCGGGATCGACGCCTTCGGCATCGCCGCAAGCGAATTCAAAGCCACTCTTTTAAACGACTACATGCGCGAATGCGCGGCGATAGTTCGGTATTTTTGCAGCGGCAAGCTGTGAGCTCCGTTTTATCACGGTATATTTGATTTTTACGTTATATTGGGATATAATGAAATTCGATTCTATTATGGATGCGAGGAAGACGTTATGAACGGCAGACCCAAGCCCGAGGCTTCCGAAAAGGCAAAGGAAAAGCCCGGTGTAATTAAAAAAATAATCATCAAGCAGAAGGAAGGCACCCTCGGCGAGACCGTCAGTGATTGGCGATGGATCTTTCAGTACACGAAAAAATACCGCTGGTATGTTGTCGTGCAAACGATCTTCGGCGTTATCGGCGCTACCCTCGGTCTCCTTTCGTCGATCCTCAGCAAATACACCGTCGATATCGTAACGGGCAAGAAAACCGACTACATCATCTTTATGGTTATCTCAATGGTCGTCAGCGCGATCCTGGGCATGCTGTTTTCAAGCCTCCAATCCAGAATATCGACCAAGATCAGTCTGCGCGTTTTCAACGATATCCGCGCCGAGATCTACGAAAGACTGCTCGCCGGCGAGTGGCAGCAGGTGCGTGCCTACCACACCGGCGATATCATGAACCGCCTCAACAACGACAGCAGCAGGATAGCGAGCATCGCGATAAGCTGGATACCCTCGGTCATCGTAACCCTATACTCCTTCGCCTCGTCCTTCATTGCAATGCTGTATTATGATGCGAGCATCGCTCTGATCGCGCTGCTCGGCGCGCCCCTTCTTGCGGGAGCGAGCAGCATCCTGCTCAAAAAGTCGCGCTACTACAACAGGATCATGTTTGAGAAGCAGAGCGGCATATTGAATTTTGAATCCGAAACCTTCCACAACTACGATACCGTAAAGAGCCTCGGCGCGGTCAGAGCCTTTTCAAAGCTCTTCAACGCACGGCAGGAGGACTCCAAACAAGCCTCGCTCGACGCAAATATGTTCTCCATCCGTTCAAAGGTGTTTCTTTCCATCGTCGGGCATCTTGTTTCCTATGCTACCTTCGGCTACTGCCTCGTACTGCTCTGGGCCAATAAGATAACCTACGGCACCATGACGTTCTTCCTTACTCAAAGATCGAAGGTCACGAGCGGCTTCAACTCGCTTCTCGGCATACTTCCCAGCATGGTGCAGAGCGCCGTTTCCGCAAAGCGTGTCCGTGAGTTCTTCCTTATTCCCTCCGAGAAGCATATCCTTTCGGAAAGCGAGATCGACGAGCTTATCAAGCCCCCCGTGACCGTGCGCCTCAAGAGCGTTGATTTCGGCTATGAGAGCGGAAGGAACATCCTTCGATCGGCGGACTTTTATGCCCGGGGCGGCGAGATTGTCGCGATCGTTGGCGCGAGCGGTCAGGGCAAGACCACGCTGTTAAGATTGCTTTTGAGCCTCGTTTACCCGCAGCAGGGCAGCGCCGAGTTCGTAGACGCAAAGGGAAACACCCATATACTCAAGGCGGATCACAGAAGGCTGTTTTCGTACGTTCCGCAGGGCAACACAATGGTTTCTGGAACGATCGCCGATAATCTCCGCATAACAAACGAAAACGCCACCGAGAAGCAGATGATGCATGCGCTCGAATGCGCCTGCGCTGCCGAATTCGTTGAAAAGATGGGAGGACTCGACGCGAAGATCGGCGAAAGGGGTCACGGCATCAGCGAGGGTCAGGCGCAGCGCATATCAATAGCGCGCGCGATCCTTCGCGACGCTCCGATCCTTCTTCTCGATGAGGCAACGAGCAGCCTCGACGCCGACACCGAGCAAAAGATAATCAACAACATTATCATCCATAATCCGAACAAGACCTGCATCATATCCACGCACCGCACGAGCGCGCTCAAGCTTGCCGACAGGATCTACCGCGTTTCGGACGAGAGGATATCCACGATCTCCCTCGATGATATCGAATGGCAGAATACGCCCATCCAAGAATAAGGTAAAATGAGCTGCTCAAACAAGGCTTTTATGAATACTATTATAAAAAGAGGCGCGGCAGCTCTCGCGGTTTCTTCGGCTGCGCTTGCGCTTATATTCTCACCCTCCTGCTCCGGTCGGGGAACCGTCGATCCGGGCAGCATAGTCGAGGTTGACTCCCCCTCCCCGAGCGCGAGAATAGAGAACCTGTCTCCAACGCCCGGGCTTACCCCCGCGCCCACGCCTGCCGTTTATTCCTTCGTAACTGCGGATAACTCCGCTATCGGCGACGGGCAGTTCGTGCTTGTCAATTACAATCACTCCTACGCGCACACTGACGCGGTCGAGCTGCAGGTTCGCCCGGTCGGGAAGAGCAGGCAGCTTCTTCTTGCAAAGACCGACGCCGCGCTGCTTCCCGATGTGAATTCCGCGCTTCAAGAGTTCGCAGAGGGCTTCTATGATGAGACCGGCGGCGACCGTCTGCTCGTTACGAGCGCATTCCGCACCGAGCAGTATCAGCGCGAGCTCTACGATGACTACGTCAAGCAGCACGGCGAGGAGATGGCGCGCATCTACGTTGCCGACCCCGGCGCGAGCGAGCATCACACGGGTCTTGCGGTCGATCTTTCGACCATGAGCAAGGATGGGCTTCGCATCCCGCTGATCGAGCATGAAAAATTCGCTTGGGTAACATCGCATTGCGCCGACTACGGCTTCATCCTGCGCTATCCCGTAGGCTCCGTGGAAACCACCCGCGTTGCTTACGAGCCCTGGCATTTCCGCTATCTCGGAAGAGTGAACGCCCATGCCTGCACCGCGCTGGGCATGGTCTATGAGGAGTATATCGAGCATCTCAAGGTCTATACCGTTGAAAGCGGGATGCTCCATGTTCAGCTCACTCAGAGCGGCGCAGAACTCGCCGTTGCCGATATAGGCGCGCTCCCCCCCTCGGGCTGGCTTATCTACTTCGTTCCCGCCTCGGAAAACGGCGAAACGCCCATCCCCATACCCAACGCCTGCGCCGAGTATTTTATAAGCGGCAATAATGAGGACGGCTTCATAGTCGAGGTGCTTATCGCCACCGAGAACGGAAGCAACTGAGCCGCGACGGTCGGCATATTAAAATCGATCAACCGTATTGAAAGCTTCAAGAACCGAAATCTTTGAAAATCTTCCCGTGCGCCGCGCCGTGCTTGCCCAGATCATCCCCGCGATAGCAAGCCAGCTCGTCGCACTTCTGTATTCGCTTGCGGACACCTATTTCGTCGGAAGGCTGAACGACCCCGATCAGACCGCCGCCGTCACAATCGCGGGCGCGGTGTTCCTGCTTCTTACCGCGCTTTCCAATCTCTTCGGCATCGGCGGCGCGAGCCTCGTTTCAAGAAAGCTCGGCCTCAAGCTGGAAAATGAGGCCGCGCAGGTCTCCGCCTTCTGCTTTTGGTACGGAGCTTTTGCCGCAATCGTTTTCGGCGTTGCCGTTGGCGTTTTCAGCGAACCGATACTGAAGCTCGCGGGCGCTAAACAGACCTCGCTCGAGTACGCAAAGGGCTATCTTTTCTACTCCGTGGCGCTCGGCGCTCTTCCCACCGTTGCAACCACCATGCTTGCGAACCTCGTTCGCTCCGAGGGTGCGGCGGGCGCGGCGAGCATCGGCGTTATGCTCGGATGCTTCATCAATATCGCGCTTGACCCCATCTTCGTTCTGCCCTTCGGCTTCAACATGGGCGCTGCGGGCGCGGGAGCCGCGACCGCGATATCCAACGCGCTGGGGCTCGCTTTTTTCACAGTGCGCATCGCCGTTTCAAGAAGGCGCGGACGCTCCGCGCTCTCGCTTGAGCCTCAGCTTCTCGGCTCCGCTTTGCATCACGCGAAGGAGGTGCTTAAGATCGGCCTTCCGAGCGCGCTTCAGTACACGCTGACCGTCGTTGCGGTCTCAGCCCAGCTCAGCTTCGTTTCAAAATACGGCAGCGCTGCCGTCGCCGCCGTGGGCATAACCAAAAAGCTCGATCAGCTCCCGCTCTTTTTCTCGATCGGCGCTGCAAACGGACTTCTGCCCCTGATCGGCTACAACTACTCGGCGGGGAATTTCGAGCGCACCGAAAGGGCGTTCCGCTTCGGCTCGGCTATCTCACTCGGCTTCGCGCTTATCTGCGTGATCGTTTACGAGCTCTTCGCCCAATCGCTCGCTTCGCTCTTTATCAAGGACGGGCAAACGGTGAGCTACGCCGCCTCGTTCCTTCGCAGAATGGTGATCGCGATGCCGTTCATGAGTATATGCTATCCGATGATAACCAAGTTTCAGGCAATTGGCAAGGCGAAGGAGTCGCTTACGGTCTCGCTTATGCGCAAGGGGATTCTCGATATCCCGCTCTACTTCGTGATGGATGCGGTGAAGCCCCTTTACGGCTGTATGTGGGTGCAGCCCATCGTGGACAGCGTTTCGCTCGCCGCCGCCATCATGCTGAATCGAAGGATAGTGAATGCGGATAAGTTAAAGAGCGCGGAACGAAACTATGCCGAAACACAAAGCAAAAGCCAAGAGTGAGTTCGGCTGATCACCGATCACCGGCCACTATCCACTATCCGCTGAAGACTAACCACTATAATCCACTCCCACGGAGGAATACCGATGAAAAAACTTACCGTGATCCCGCTCGCAACTCCCCAAACGCTCCCGCCGCGCTCAATTGAGAGGCTGAGAAGCGTTCAAGGGCTCTTTTTCCAAACGCTCGAGCACCCCTGCACGCGCTATGCGCTTCAAGCTGCCGCTTTGAACCCCGAGAGCGTTTTTTCGATGGATGAATACTATAACGGCAGCTTCGATTTCGATGAGCTGAACGATACGATAGCCGCAAGGCTCGTCTCCGCATTCGATGAAGACGGTATCGAGGATATCGGCTTTGCGGTGCTCGGGCGCGGCGCAGGCGCGGCGCTGATGGATCGCCTTGCTCCGCTCCTTTCGGATAGAGGCATAGCGCTTTTTGTGCTCCCCTCCTGCGGCTTTGCGGATGCGGCGCTCGCCGCCGCCTTCGGCGCGGGTCTTGGCTACTTCACCGACTACGGTATCCGCACCGCGCAGTCGCTCGCCGTTTCGGGCACCGAGCGCCCCCTCGTTATCGAGGAATGCGACACGATTCTTCGCGCGGGCGAGGTGAAGCTTCAGCTTAGCGAATACTATCCCGACGAATTCGAGATCTTTATCGCGAGTATGGATGAGCGCGGCGAATACGCCGTCAAGGCGCTCCCGCTGTACACGCTCGACCGCGTCGAAAATGCCGCGCTCTACGGCGCCGCCACGGTGCTCATCATCCCCTCCTGCCCGCTCACAAGGCGCAATCGCCACGGCTTTGAGGCGCTTATGGAGGTCATGCACCGCCTGCGTGCGCCAGGAGGCTGCCCTTGGGACGCGGAGCAGACCCATGCAAGCCTTCGCTCCTCGCTGATCGAGGAGAGCTACGAGGTGCTCGACGCTATAGACCGCGATGATATGACGGCGCTCGAAGAGGAGCTTGGCGACCTTCTGCTTCAGGTCGTGTTCCACGCCGTTATCGAGGAGGAAAGGAGCGAATTCACCATGCGCGACGTGGTCACGGGCATAGTGAACAAGCTCATCTACCGCCATCCGCATGTATTCGGCGACGTTAAGGTCAATTCGAGCGACGATGTGCTCTACAACTGGGAAAACCTTAAAAAGAAGGAGAAGCACCAGGAAACGGTCGCGGACGCGATGCGCGCCGTTCCCGCAGCTTTCCCCGCGCTGATGCGAAGCTATAAGATCCAAAAGAAGGCGGCTCACGTCGGCTTCGATTGGAAGAGCGCGAAGGAGGCGCTTCCGAAGGTGACGGAGGAAGCATCCGAGGTCTTGGAAGCGATCAACTCGGGCGATCCCGAGCACACCTCCGAAGAGGTCGGCGATCTGCTGTTTGCCTGCGTCAACGTGGCACGGCTTTTGAAGGTGGATCCCGAGCTTGCGCTTGGCGCTGCGACCGATAAATTCATGCGCAGATTTATCAGCATGGAACAGCTGATTTTAAGCGAAGGGCTCGATTTTGGTAACATGACGCTCGAAGAAATGGACCGATACTGGGAAATGGTTAAAAAAACTGTATAAATTTCATAAAAATCAGCATAATATACCAAATAACTATTGATTTTTTTGCTGTTTACCGCTAAAATGGTTAGCGTTGCATTTGGGCGATGAAAAAGCTCGGCGCGCATTGGAGTTTTCTGAATTGGCGCGTCGGCCGCGCAAATAATAATCTTAAGATACTATTTATATATGGAGGAATCTAACATGAACAAGGCTCAGCTCATTGGCGCTCTTGTAAACAACGCAAAGCTCTCCCGCAGGGATGCGGATGTTGCGGTCAACACCATCTTCGACATCATCGTCGACCAGCTCCGTCAGGGCGAAAAGGTTCAGATCGTTGGCTTCGGCTGCTTCGACGTTCGCGAGCGTCCCGCCCGCAAAGGCCGCAACCCCATGACCGGTGAGTCCATCGATATCGAGGCAACCCGCTCCGTAGCCTTCAAGCCCGGCAAATCCCTCAAGGACGCCATGGAGCAGAAATAAGTTCCTTAGTAAGTCCAAACCTTAAACCGCGCGGCCGCGGCCGCGCGGTTTT
>JAFZJT010000130.1 GCA_017553815.1 Clostridia bacterium | reverse complement strand
GCACTAAGACCGAGAAGAACCTCCGGGAAGCCTTCGCGGGCGAATCCCAGGCCAGGAACAAGTACACCTATTTCGCTTCCGTTGCGAAGAAGGCGGGCTACGAGCAGATAGCGGAGCTTTTCCTCAAGACCGCGGACAACGAGAAGGAGCACGCGAAGCTTTGGTTCAAGGAGCTTGGCGAGCTCGGCACGGTCGAGGAGAACCTCGTTGCCGCCGCGAACGGCGAGAACTACGAGTGGACCGATATGTACGACCGCATGGCGCGCGAGGCCGAGGAAGAGGGCTTCCACGATCTTGCAAGGAAGTTCCGCGGCGTTGCGGCGATCGAGAAGACCCACGAGGAGCGCTATCGCAAGCTTCTGCACAACGTTGAAACCAAGGAAGTTTTCGAGCGCGCGGGCGTTCAGGTATGGGAATGCCGCAACTGCGGCCATGTCGTGGTCGGCACCAAGGCGCCCGAGGCATGCCCCGTTTGTGCGCATCCGCAGAGCTACTTTGAGATCAAGTGCGAAAACTATTGATGAAATGATGACCCTTGGGGTTCGGGAAACCGAGCCCCCTTCTTTTTCGCCGCCGCGCATAAAGGCTGTCAATGTGAAATAACTTCATAAAATAATCAGCAATTCGCTCGCAAACCCTTGACATATCCCGATAATAGTGGTACTTTAAAGGATAGTGCCGAATAAACGAAAAGATTGGAACAGTATGGAAAAAAGCTTTACAATAGTAACCGATACCTCGTCGAACCTTCCGACCCCGTATCTTATGGAGCACGGTGTCGTCGTTCTGCCCCTTACCTACAACTTTGAGGGCAAGGAGCACAGCTGTATGGACACCGTTCCTTTTCAGGACGAATCGGGCGAATACTTCTACAAAAAGCTCTGCGAGGGCGAGCCCGTGACAACCTCGCAGGTCACGCCCCAGAAATACATCGAAGCGTTCGAGCCCCTTTTGAAAAACGGGGAGGACATCATCTTTGTTGGCATGAGCTCCGGCATCAGCGGCTCCTACCACGCCTCCGAGGTAGCGGCGGAGCAGCTTCGGGAAAGCTATCCCGAGCGCAAGATACTCACCTTCGACACGCTTGCCGCTTCTCTCGGCGAGGGCAAGGCGGTAGTTCACGCGATAGAGTACCGCGATGCGGGCATGAGCATCGAGGAAACCTACGATAAGCTGCTTGAGGATCGCGACGAGCTGTATCAGGTGGTCATTCTCGATGATCTTATGTTCCTGCACAAGGGCGGCCGCGTTTCCGCGCCCAAGGCGCTTCTCGGCAAGCTTCTCGGCGTTCGCCCCATACTCAAGGGCGACGAGGCGGGGCATCTTGTGGTTTGCGACAAGGCGAAGGGCAGAGCGCGCGGCATAGAGGTGCTTATCAAGAAATACACCGAGCTCGTTGACCGCGCACGCGACCAGCTCGTTTGCATCGCCTATACCGACTGCAAGGAGGATGCGCTTGCGCTCAAGGAAAAGCTTTGCTCCATCTTCAAGCCCAAGCAATTCATGGTGGAGCGGTATGAGCCCGTTACCGGCTCCTACGTCGGCCCCGGCACCATCGCGCTGTTCTTCGAGGGGAAGAAAGGCGTTAGGGCGTATTAAACGAAACAATAAACTACTAAAAAAGATGATACAAAAGGCAGATGAACACTCCCATCTGCCTTAGCTATTACTTATGATTGTTCAGTTCTTGAAGCACACCCGATCAGGCCGTTTCCTTTTCTTTTTTGCTGTTAGCTTCCGCTTTCGAGAGTTCGCCGTCAGTGCATGTTACTATATAGTCGCCGGTTCCCTCATCCCATTCGTCGCCTTTAGGGATTCTCTTCCATCGATTTTTCGTTCCTCTGTAAACTATCCTCTTTAACTCGCAACAATCCTTAAATGAGCCCTCGCCAATACTTAAATTCTTCGGCAGGCTTAGCACTGTCAGTCTCGTGCAGCCGCGAAATGCATAATTGCCGATGATTGTCAAGCTCTCTGGTATGCTGAGTTCTGTCAGCTCTGTGCAGCCTGAAAATGCGCCATCTTCTATTGTTACAAGGCTCTTCGGCAACTTTATTGCCTTGAGTTTTTTGCAATCAGCAAATGCATACGGCCCAATATGCATAACCTTTGGCGAAATCTTACCGTTGCTTTTATCAAGAGTCATTCCCGCAATAAGCGTGTTCGTACTTTTTCCAATTATGCAGTTATAGTCGCTATAAAAGCACTCATTCTTTTTATCAACATCGACTTTTGGGGGAGCATCAATGCCTTTGAAAATACCATAACCAATGTGTTTTACACTTTTGGGGATACTGAGCTTAGATAAAACACTGCACTCCTCAAACGCATAATCGCCCAATTCTTCTATCCCTTC
>JAFZJT010000012.1 GCA_017553815.1 Clostridia bacterium | reverse complement strand
GCACCGGCTCCGGCTTCTTCATCACGGACGACGGCTATATCCTTACGAACGCGCACGTCGTGGAGGACGCCGTGAACGTTCGTATAACCACATACGATGGAACGGTCTACGACGCGACCATCATCGGAAGCGACGTCAGGACCGATATCGCCGTTCTCAAGGCACCCAGGGACGCTGTAGTGCAGACCCTTACCTTGGGCGATTCCGAGAGGGTGCGCACGGGCGATTTCGTGCTCGCAATAGGGCATCCCACCGGCGAGGAGCTCAGCTTCACCGCCACCTTCGGCATGGTCGGAGCTGTTGAAAGAAGCGTTACCATCGACGGCGTTCGCAACGACTATATCCAGATAGATGCGGCGATAAATCCCGGCAACAGCGGCGGTCCGCTCTTTGATATGAACGGCCTCGTTGTTGGCGTGAACTCCGCAAAGACAGTCGTTGCAAGCTACGACGAGGACGGCGATCCGATAAACGCCGAGGGTCTCGGCTTTGCGCTCCCCATCAACACTGCAATGGAGACCGCGAGAGAGATAATCGCGCAGGGAAGCATCGTGCGCCCCGGCATCGGGCTTTCAACCGTGTTCGTAACGCCCGAAACAGCCGAGAAGTACAATATTCCTGTTGGCGGCCTTGTGTACACCGTCACCGATGGCGGTCCCGCGCATGAAGCGGGGCTGTATGCGGACGACATCATAACTCAGGCGGACGATGTAAAGATAGAGGATAATGAGGCGCTCGGCGCATATATCCGCACCAAATCCTATGGCGACACCGTTGAGATAACCTATTGGCGCGACGGCGAATACCACACCTGCACCCTTACCGTTGGCGACCTGAACGCCATCGGAAGCAAGGTGCTTGACGATGCGTACGGAGGAGCACAGTACGGGATCAAGGTGCGCTGAAGATGTAAATGAAGTATTTAAACATCTCGATATCTAAGCAAAACGAGCCCTCTCGGAGCTGTCCGAGAGGGCTCGTTTTTCAATTACATAGAGCGACCTATCGTCAAAGGCTGCCAGTATGCGCCCTGAGATACGCCCCCATTTCACAATAAGAGCAGTATCTTTATCCATGAAGAACTCAACTCTGCGGGATCGGAACGAAGCCGACAGTTCAATGATGTGTGCGCCATCATCAAGCAGGACTCTTATAGCTTCACCATTACCGACACTTGCGCACTTCTCACCGTCTATCGCAACGGTTATAGGAGGATTATAAACGTAAATTTGACGCTCGAGACGTATCTCGAGCACATGCCTGCCAATACTTTTTTCCACGTTTTCATGGCCTCCTATCGTAAAATCGAATATAGACAAAGATAAAAAAACAGTTGAATTCACAACGGTGGATGGTCAAGATCACTGCGCGACCGTGGCTTGCTCCCTCTTATGGTTCAGGGGCCAGAGCACCTTTATCAAGATAAATAAAAACAGACGGCACATGCCCGTCTGCTTTTATTTGGTCTGGGTGAGAAGATTCGAACTTCCGGCCTCTTGAACCCCATTCAAGCACGCTACCAAACTGCGCCACACCCAGTCGTTCCTCGGAACGAAGTGTATTGTAACACTTGCGCGGCAAAATGTCAAGCAGTTTTTTAGTATATTACGCCGAAGTGCGCAAAAGGCGGGGATGGCTGTTTAAAAAGCGTTTACAGGCAGGGAAAATCAGAACAGCAGGCTGACGAGCCGGAATATCCAGTTTGCGGCAAAGCCCGCAACGAGTCCGCCAACCGTGTGGCTGATTATCGCCTTGCCAGTAAGCTCGGGGCGGCGGAGCGCCTGCATCATGGAAGCGTGGGTGGAGAGATAGCCGCTCCAGCACATACACATTGCGGTGAACACAGCGATATCATGCGCGTTCACAAGTCCTGCCGCCGAAAGCTCCTTGACTATGCCCGTTGCCGCGCCGGCGGAACCGAGCGCCGTTATCGGAACGGCGATGGATTCGGTCGAAGCGAAGCCGAAGAGGGGCTGGAGCAGGAAGTTTATCTTCTCTGCGGCAAGGGGCAGAAGCTTTATGCCCTCGAAGGCAGAGCCTGTATAGGTGCCATCGGGGGAAGGACCCTTGGTAAGAAGCATGACGACGGTGCAAACCACCACAACGCCGGGGATTATCGCAAGGCCGATATCAACGCCGTTCTTGCCGCCGTTGAGCGCGGCGTTTAGAACGCGCATGCCGATGCTCGCCTGCTTGCTTTTGACAGCGGCGCCGCTTCCCGCGATGACGGGAGCTTCGTCCTCATATTCCTCTGTGCCGAACGCCTTCTTGGTCTGCATCAGCATGAGCCTCGTACTGACGATGCTTCCGATAACAGCTCCGAGGTTGCCGACGAGCACAGCGGTAACGATGCTTCCCCCCGCAACGCTGAGGCCGAGCATAAAGGTGGAAACGATAACGCCCATGCCGAACGCCGTGCCGAGGTTGGTGAGCGCATAGAACTGGTATTTCTTAAAATACTTGCGGAAGCCCGAATCCTCTGCAAGCGAGAGTATCGCGGGATTGTCCGAAAGATAGGTGGTCACTATGCCGAGAGCCGCGGCGCCGGGAAGCCCATAAAGCGGCTTCATCAGCGGGTTGAGCAGATGGTTCAGAAGCGCCACAACGCCGAATTCGGTCAGAAGCGCCGCCACCGCGCCCATGATAACGGCTATCGCCATTATATAAAAGCAGGTGTCGATGAGAAGTGCAAACGCCGTGTTCATGATGGTGCTCAACACGTTTGAAAGCCCCATCGGAATGGCGAAAAGAAGCATCAACCCGATGAAAACCGCAAGGAAAATCAGCGGGGGCAACCAGAATCTAAGCTTTGAAACGGGAGCGGGCGAGGCGCCCTCCGCATTCTTTTTAAGCTTTTTTTTCATAAAAAAATCCTTTCTTAAAGGAATCTTCGGCAGTCGCTTCGCGCTATCGACTCAAAACGACTGATTTTAACTATTGAACTATACAGCAAAAGCGGTTGCAAAAAAAGCAAATGTTTGTTATACTTAATATGAAAATTTTTAATGAATAACCAACGCGGGTATTTAAAGACTGCGAGTTTTCAACAAAATCTCACTCAAGGGGAATCGAGCCGTGAATATCGAATACTGCCGACTTTTTCTCAAAACCGTCAAGCTTGGGAGCCTGACCGCAGCCGCCGAGCAGAGCGGCTACACGCAATCAGCGCTGAGCCATATCATCTCGGGAATGGAAAAGGAGTTTGGCTTTGCGCTTTTTACAAGGAGCAAGGCGGGCGTTGCGCTGACTCAGGACGGTGAACGCATGCTTCCGTTCATTCGCGATGCCGTGGCAAGGGCGGATATCGCTCTTCAAACCGCGGCGGAGATAAAGGGCCTTAAATCGGGAAGGGTGCGCATCGGCGCGTTTTCGAGCATCGCTATTTGCAGGCTTCCCGCGATAATACGGCGATTCAACACCGTCTATCCCGATATCGAGCTCGACGTTCGCGTGGATACCTATCGCACAATAGAAGAGTGGCTTTTGAACGACGATATCGACTGCGGCTTTATAAGCAACGCATCCGGCAGGGAAACGGACTTCACTCCGCTTATGGAAGACAGGCTTCTTGCACTTCTTCCGAACTCTCATCCGCTATCGGGCTCCGATAAGCTTACCGCGCAGGATATCGAGGGGATGGATTTTATCGTTCCGGGCGAGGGCAGTAACTACGATATCGGAAGATACTTCAAATCCGTCGGCATAAAGCCCAAGGTGCGCTTTGCCGTAAGCGACGACTACGCGGCGGCGGCGATGGTAAAGCAGGGGCTCGGCATGACGATAATGCCCGAGCTCATCCTCGAGGGCATCGGCGGAAGCTTCAATACGCTACCGCTCGAAAAGGAATGCATCAGAACGATCGGGATAGCGACGCGAAAAAACGCGCCCGTTTCGCCCGCGTGCAAGGCGTTTATTGAGTTCGTTCGCGCTTCGTTCCCGGGCAAAAATAGCGAATCGAGCCGCAGCACTTCAAAAAACTAATATATTTGCCCTTTGCCGCGCAAAAATGTATAATAAAATATTGCGAAAAAGTAAAAATCAGGATGGGCGAAATGATAACTATAGACAGCATTGAATACAGCTACGACGGCGCTTTGAAGAAGGCGCTCGACGGCTTGAGCCTTGAGATAGCGGATGGAGAGTTCGTTGCGATAGTCGGCCACAACGGAAGCGGCAAATCGACCCTAGCCAAGATGCTCAACGCGCTTTTACTGCCCGACGCGGGCAGTGTCAGCGTTTTCGGCATGGATACCGCTGATGAGGAAAACACGCTCGATATAAGAAAAAAGGTCGGCATAGTTTTCCAGAATCCAGATAACCAGATAGTCACGACCGTTGTTGAGGAGGACGTCGGCTTCGGCCCCGAAAATCTCGGCGTTCCCACAGCGGAGATAATCGATAGGGTTCATAGCGCGCTCGACGCGGTCGGCATGCTCGACTACGCCAAGCACGCGCCGCACATGCTCTCGGGCGGTCAGAAGCAACGTATCGCAATAGCGGGCGTGCTCGCGATCGACCCCGACGTGCTCGTTTTCGACGAGGCGACCGCGATGCTCGACCCACTTGGCAGAAAGGCCGTTATCGAGATAGCTTCCCGCTTGAATAAGGAGCGGGGAAAAACCGTGGTTATGATAACGCAGTACATGGAGGAGGTTGCGGTGGCCGATCGCGTTATCGTGATGAACGGCGGCAGGATAGCCATGACCGGCACTCCCGAGGAGATATTCAACCGAGGCGATGAACTGCGAGAATTGCGGCTCGACGTTCCGGTTATGGTCGAGCTTCGCGAGATGCTCGAGCGTGAAGGCCTTATTCCCGAAAACGATGCGCTCTCCGTTTCGGAGATGGCGGAGGTAATATGCCCATTATTGTTGAAAAACTGACGCATACCTATATGCCGAATACCGATAACGAGTTCGTTGCCGTCGAGGATATAACGCTCACCATCAACGACGGCGAGTTTTTCGGCATCATCGGGCATACCGGCAGCGGCAAGTCCACCTTCATCCAGCACCTCAACGGGCTGATGCAGCCCACGAGCGGCAGCGTCACGGTGGACGGCTTCGATATGAGCGATAAAAAGCAGCGCGCTAAGGGCAGAGTGCTCGTTGGCATGGTTTTCCAGTACCCCGACTATCAGCTCTTCGACAGCACTGTTTTGGATGACGTTTCCTTCGGCCCGAAGAACATGGGCCTTTCCGCCGAGGAAGCAAGGGAGCGCTCGCTTGAGGCCATGCGCATGGTCGGCCTCGACCCCGAGCTGTTCGAGGAAAAGTCCCCGTTTGAGCTTTCCGGCGGCGAAAAGCGCAGGGCGGCGCTCGCGGGCATCATCGCCATGCGACCTAAATTCCTCGTGCTCGACGAGCCTATGGCGGGACTTGACCCTTCGGGCAGGCGCGAGATACTTGCAACGATAAATTCGCTTCGCGACGAGCTCAAATGCACTGTTATAATGGTCTCGCATTCCATGGAGGACGTTGCGCGCTCCGCGGAGCGCATAGCCGTTATGAACGACGGCAGGCTCTACGCGGTCGGCACTCCCGATGAGATATTCTCCCGAACGAAGGAGCTTATCTCGCTCGGCCTCGACGCGCCCCAGACCGCCCGCCTTGCGCAGGAGCTTCGCGAGCGCGGCTGTGACGTGCCCGAGGATATCTACACGAACGAACGCTTTGTAGAATGGCTGAAGGGGAGGGAGCACCATGCTTAAGGACATAACCCTCGGTCAGTATGTTCCCGGAGATTCCGTTCTGCACAGGCTCGATCCGCGCACGAAGATCGTGCTGATGATCGCTTATATCGTGGCGGTATTCCTCGTTAAAAGGATAGAGGTTTTCCCGGTAATCATAATCTTCACTATTGCGGTGACTCTGCTTTCGCATGTGCGCCTTTCGTATCTTGTTAAGGCGCTCAAGCCGATGAAGATGCTTTTGCCGCTGATGTTTTTGATGAATCTGTTTTTCATCAAAACGGGGGATCTGCTCGTTGAATGGTGGATATTCAAGATCTATAAGGACGGCCTTATCAACGCAATATTCATTGTGCTGCGCCTTGCGACGCTCGTTGCGGGCACCAGCCTTCTGACGCTCACTACGACCCCTATCGCGCTGACGGACGGCCTTGAAAAGCTGCTGACGCCGCTCAAGGTGATAAAATTCCCGGCGCATGAGCTTGCGATGATGATGACCATCGCGCTTCGCTTCATACCCACGCTCGTTGAGGAAGCCGATAAGATAATGAAAGCACAGCTCGCAAGGGGCGCGGATTTCGAGAGCGGAAATATCATAAAGCGCGCCAAGGCGATGATCCCGATTCTAATTCCGCTCTTTGTAAACTCCTTCAGAAGGGCGGACGAGCTGGCAATGGCGATGGAGAGCCGCTGCTACCACGGAGGCGAGGGCCGCACGAAGATGCGCGTGTATTCATTTAAAGCGATAGACCTTATCGCGGTTATAATAATGGCGCTGCTTATCGCGGCAGTCATACTTCTGAATAAGTTCATGCCCGCTCCTTGGTGAGCGCGCGAAAGAACGTGGGAGCGGATGGAGAAAAACGAAAGATTTGCGGTTATTGACACCGAAACGAATTGGGACAACGCGCTGATGAGCATCGGCGTCGTTATTTCGGACGCGGAAAATATGCGCCCTCTCGACGCGAAGTATTTCGTGATCACTCCCGAATTCGAGCGCGGCGGGATGTTTGAAAGCAGCCTGTTCATCGTTGAACGCTTCAAGACAATTATGCGGCATGAGCTTGAGGCTGAGCTTACGGCCTTTTTGACGAAGCATTCCGTCAAAAAGCTCTTTGCTTACAACGCCCGCTTCGATAAGGGGCTGCTTTCGGAGCTGGCCTCCTTCGCTTGGTACGACATAATGGCGATCGCCGCGTACAGGCAGTTCAATAAAAGCATCCCCGACTGCGATCCTTGCTGTAAAACGGGCAGGTTGAAGCGCGGCTACGGCGTTGAAGCGATGCTGCGTATGCTCTCTGGTGATAAGAACTATTTTGAAACGCATAATGCGATGATAGACGCGCTCGACGAGCTTACTATTATGCGAATGCTCGCGCACCCGCTTTCCGCCTATGATTGCGCGGCGATACGGTAGAAATTCAAATATATCGTTATTTCGCGCAAAAAAGCTTGACAAACCGATATCGCATGAATATAATACTAATGTTCAAGAAGAAGCCGCCCGCTTCTCACTCGCCGCAGGTATTTATGCAGGCGCAGTAGCAAGGCAAAAAGCAAAGCTTATTTGTGCGCGGCGCGGAATGCGGCGCGTTTTCTTTTTGAAAAAATCTCAATAAGGTGGTGGATATCATAGCAACTCAGGAATTATTGATCAATGAAGAGATCCCCGATAAGGAGGTTAGACTCATTGGAAGCGACGGCGAGCAGCTTGGCATCGTTAAGATCGACCATGCGCTGAGGATCGCCGAGGAAAAGGATCTCGATCTCGTTCGCATCGCGCCGAACGCGAACCCTCCCGTATGCAAGATAATGGACTACGGCAAGGCTCGCTTTGAGCAGATGAAGCGCGAGAAAGAGCAGAGAAAGAACCAGGCAACCGTTGAAACCAAGGAGATCCGCCTTTCCTCCACGATCGATAAGCACGACATGGAGGTCAAGGCCAAGGCCTGCATCAAGTTCCTGAAAAGCGGCAATAAGGTCAAGGCTTCCATCCGCTTCCGCGGTCGTCAGATCACTCACGGTGACGTTGGCCTCGACGTTATGAACGCTTTCTATGAAATGGTTCAGGAATACGCGGTCATGGAGCGCTCCGCAAAGCAGGAGGGCAAGAATATGACCATGATACTGAGCCCCAAACCCACAGCCAAGAACTGATAACTATTTAGGAGGAATACCCATGCCGAAAATCAAGACCCACAGGGGCGCCGCAAAGCGTTTCAGCTTCACCAATAGCGGCAAAATCAAGAGGGGCAGGGCTTACAAGAACCACATCCTTACCAAGAAATCCACCAAGCGCAAGCGCAATCTGCGCCAGACCGGCTTCATTGCCGAGGAAGAAGCAAAGAAGATCGGCGCTCTGATACCGTACAAGAAGTAAGGAGGAAATGAACGATGGCAAGGATCAAGAGAGCAGTCAACGCCGCTAAGAAGCGTCGTAAAGTATTTAAGCTGGCCAAGGGTTATTGGGGCGCTAAGTCCAAGCTCTACCGTGCGGCAAGCCAGCAGGTAATGAAGTCCCTCGCCTACGCTTACGTTGGCAGGAAGCTCAAGAAGCGTGAGTATCGCAGCCTTTGGATCGCCCGTATCAACGCTGGCGCCAGGATCTGCGGCACCAATTACTCCAAGCTCATCCACGGCCTTAAGCTCGCCAGCGTCGAAGTCAACCGCAAGGTCCTCGCGGATCTCGCCGTTACCGATATGAATGCCTTTAACGAGCTCTGCAATGTTGCAAACAAGGCTCTTGAGGCGTAATTGAAAAAGAAAAAGCAAAGACGCGAAGGCGATCGCCAACGCGTCTTTTTCTTTTGCATTCTTTTTACTTAAGCAGTTTTTTAAGCGTATTCACCGCGCGGCTGGCGCTCATGCGGAAGCCGATATTGCACACGATACGCTCGATTATAAACAGCGCCGGTGCTACGAGCAGCGTCCACCAATGCTTATCAAAGCCCTTTTTGAAGCAATACCACAACGCAAGCGCAAGAAGCGCGATGCACAGTATCAGCCAGAATATGCTGAAGAACTTTGCAAAGGGCTTCAGCTTCATATCGGCATTGAGCCTTGTGAAGCGCTTCATATCCACGGAGCCCTCTTCCTTGCCGGGCTTCGATTCCGTCACCTCGGTCAGATCAAGGTCTAATACGGGCGTGTAGCCGTCCCTGTGGCCGGTGTTGGGGGTAAGCTTAAAGCCAGTCTCCGTCGCCTTACCGTAAAATGGCTTGTAATCCGGGGCATGTGTGTTCTTCTGCCTTTTTTCCGCGGTGGCGGCATTCAGCTTTGTGCGCACCTTTTCAAGCTCTGCGGGCAGTTCCAGCTCCGCTTTTTTAATTGGGTTGTATTTCATCGGATCCACCTCCGCTGCAATTATATCATATACGGGGCGGTTTGAAAAGCATATATGCGTTTTTTGTCGAACTATTTGTTTCCGGCCGGTTTTTTTGCCGCGTCGAGTAGGGCGTCGGCTCCTGCGTCCACGGGCATCCCGCCGCGCATACAGGCGATAAGCTGCTC
>JAFZJT010000129.1 GCA_017553815.1 Clostridia bacterium | reverse complement strand
GAGGATAAGGTATTCTTTGAAGGACTTATCATCGGTCGTGAGTACACCGTGCGTGGCGTGCTTATGAACAAAGCCACAGGCGAACCCTTTATGGTTGACGGCGAACCCGTGAGCGCAGAGGTCACTTTCGTTGCCGAAGCAAGCTCCGGCGAGATCACTCTTACCTTCACCGTTCCCTCGGAGTGTTTCGATGATACCACCGACCTCGTTGCCTTTGAGCGATTGTTCTATGGAGAAACCGAGATCGCATCCCACGAGGATATCGATGACGAGAGTCAGACCGTACGGGTGTATGTACCTTTTATCACCACCACGGCTGTTATTGACGGTCAGAAAGAAGCCTTTAATACGGGTATTATCACCGTTGAGGATAAGGTATTCTTTGAAGGACTTATCATCGGTCGTGAATACACCGTTCGTGGTGTGCTTATGAACAAAGCCACCGGAGAGCCCTTTACGGTTGACGGTGAACCCGTAAGTGCAGAGGTCACTTTCGTTGCCGAAGCAAGCTCAGGTGAGATAACTCTTACCTTCACTGTTCCATCGGAGTATTTCGACGATACCACCGACCTTGTTGCTTTTGAACGGCTGTTCTGCGGCGAAACCGAGATCGCATCCCACGAGGATATCGAGGACGAGAGTCAGACCGTAAGGGTGTACTTCCCCAAGGTTTGGACTACCGCAACCATTGACGGACAGAAGGAAGCATTCAATACGGGCATTATCACCGTTGAGGATAAGGTATTCTTTGAAGGACTTATTATCGGTCGTGAGTACACCGTTCGCGGAGTGCTTATGGACAAAGCCATGGGCGAACCCTTTACGGTTGACGGCGAGCCTATCAGCGCAGAGGTCACCTTCATTGCCGAAGCGAGTGATGGCGAAGTCGTTCTTACCTTCACCTTTGATGCGCGCCTGCTCACCGAAGAAACGCAGCTCGTTGCCTTTGAGAGGCTGTTCTGCGGTGAAACCGAGATCGCATCCCATGAGGATATCGAGGATGAGGATCAGACCGTAACGGTCAAGCCCAAGCCCGACATCCCCAAGACCGGTGATACGGACGAGCCCGACAACATCGGCGTATGGATCGGTCTTTGCGCGATCGCTCTCGGCGGTGCGGTCGCCTGCATGCTTCTGTACTTCAAGAACAAGAAGAACGGCGGCGAGAAGTAAGAGAGTGCTTGATGATGAAAAAGGTGTATATCTGCGCTCCTCTCAAGGGAGATATAGGAGGCAATCTCGAAAAGGCAAAGAGATACACCGAATATGCGCTGAAGTGCGGCACCGCTCCGGTGGTGCCGCATTTCTATGCGCTCTGCCTCAACGATGATATCCCGTCGGAGCGTGAAATGGGTATTGCCGCGGGAATGAGCCTGCTGTGGTTCTGCGATGAACTGTGGCACTTCGGAGATACCGTTACCGAAGGAATGCGCAGGGAGCTGGACTTCTGCAGGAGCCTCGGCATAAGGACACGCGCTGTCAAGGACAGCGAAATAGATAAAGTTTTAGGAGGAATTTGCACATGACAAATAAAACAAGAAGGATCGTTCTCTATACCGCGCTTGCGGTCATGCTCGCACTCGCTTTGAGCGTGCCTGCGCTCGCTTCGGGCGATGTATCGAGCGCGATAGAGCAGACATGGAACAGCGCGAAAACGCAGGTGCAGAGCGTTGTGAACAACGTTGTGTTCCCTGTGATCGACATGATCCTTGCGATACTGTTCTTTGTGAAGGTCGGCACCTCATATTTCGAGTACAGAAAGCACGGTCAGTTCGAGTTCGCGGCTCCCGCGATTCTGTTTGCCTGTTTGATCTTCACTCTTACAGCGCCGCTGTATATCTGGACGATCCTGTGAGGAAAATCCATGAACTTCTTCGAGCAGGAAATGAAAAAACTGTTCGGCGACAGCAAAGTCATCCGTGATGCAAAGTATTTCGACAAAACGCTTATAGGCAATATCGACGGCGAACTGCGGGTAAAACTGCAGTTCGCTGCAACAGAGCCTGTTGCCGACTATTACAATGCCTTGCGCCTGAAGATAATCAACCGCACGGATGGCTTGATAGATGCCGAAGCATTCCGATTCGCAGACATTCTCTGTGACAGCCCGGGCTTAAAGAAAAGTTCACAAGAAACCGGTATCCATATCTGGGAGTACAGAGGAGCAGCCGACTGGTACGGCTATCATCCCACGGCGGAGGATTACAGAAAGATCGCCGACACCATAAACGACTATATTTCCATGTATCAGGAGGAAAGCATGGAAATGAATATGTGATCCCCGCAGGAAAGGAAGGTGAAAACCTATGTTTGACTGGCTCGGAGATATCTTCTCGGGCATTGGAAGCGCAATTGGAAGCGCTTTTGACTATGTAGGCACAACGATAGCCAACACCATATTCAACTCGATCCTTCAATGGCTCTATGAGATCATCTATGGCGCGATCGCCGATTTCTTTGAGCTTATCGGCAATATGGGCGCGGAGCTGTTCGATCTTTCATGGGTGCAGGCAACCGTTCGCCTCTTCACTCTCTTCGGCTGGTCGCTGTTCGCCGCCGGGACCGTTGCCGCGATCTTCGATGTGGCGATAGAGTACCAAAGCGGCAGAGCGAATATAAAGACCACGAGCTTGAACATCCTCAAGGGCTTCTTTGCATGCAG
>JAFZJT010000128.1 GCA_017553815.1 Clostridia bacterium | reverse complement strand
GAGGCACTAAACGAGGGCTACGTTTCATATCTTTTTCTCTTCGTAAGAGGTGAAACGAGATATAAACAAGTAAATTATCAGAGATACTCTTATGTTGCAGAAGACGTTGTTTATTCTGTAGGATTCACCATCGAAGAAATGGAAAAAATGCGAGAACGGTTACGCGAGATAAATTATGCGATGCCTTTATCAAGATATTCTCAGCAGAATCAGCGCAAAATGATGACAAAGGAATTACGGCAAAAAATCATGTTGAGAGACAATTATACGTGTCAAAAATGCGGAAAGCATATGCCTGATAGGGTTGGTTTGCACATTGACCATATTGTTCCGATATCCAAAGGTGGCAGGTCGGTCGAGGACAATCTTCAAGTGCTTTGTGACAAATGTAATTACAGGAAAGGCACAAAATAGCGCCAAGATAGGTGTATTTTATAAGTGATTTTTACAGGAGAAACACATGTCTGCAACGGTAAAATTCATTCTCGGCAGAAGCGGCAGCGGCAAGACCCGCGCCGTTTTCGACGCCATAATCGAGCGGGAGAAGCGCGACGAGCGCTCGTTTCTTATCGTGCCCGACCGCGCGGCGTTTGAGACCGAGCGGGCATTGAGCGAGGCCGTCGGCGAGGCGAACGGAAGCACGGGCGGCATGATGCACACCACCGCCTGCTCGTTTACGCGCATTGCCCATCGCGTGCTTGCGGAAACGGGCAACAGCAGGGCGTATCTTTCGTCCGAGGGGCGGCTGATGCTGCTTCGGCGGATTCTCGATGAGAACAAAAGCGCGCTTGTGTCGTTCGGAAGGGTCTGCACCCACCGCGGCTTTGCCGAGGAATGCGATGAAATTATTCTGAAATGCAAGCGATTTTCAATCGAGCCAAGCGAGCTTTCTTCGGCGGAGGTTCCCGAGCGCTTGAGGAATAAGCTCGCCGACTTCGCGCTTTTATACGAAAAGCTGACCGAGCGCATGCGTGACCGCTATATCGACGGCGAGGATCTTGTGAATTCGCTGATCGAGCGCATCCCGCTTTCGAGCCTACGCGGCGCGGCCGTGTTCATAGACGCTCCCGATATGCTGAACGCGCAGAGCCTTAGGATAATAGAAAAACTGTTTTACACCGCGGAAGGAGTGACCGTCACTTTTCGCGCGGATATCGCCTGCCGAGAGGCGAACGGAGGACTGTTTTTGCCGGATATCGGCTATTATGAGCGCCTTGCAGCGCTTGCAAACGAGGCGGGCTGCAGGGTCGAGACCCTGCAGCTGATGGGGAATAAAAGGCATGCTTCGCCCGCGCTTTGCCATCTTGAAGCAACGCTGTTTTCGCCAGCGCCCGCCGCTTTTTCGGGGGATGCAAGGGAGATTGAACTGCACTCCTCGCAGGACAGGTACAGCGAGGTGCGCGAGGCGGCATCGGAGATCCTTCGCGCGGTGCGGGGCGGCATGCGCTTTCGCGATATCGCCGTTGCCGTGACAGACCTTGCTTCCTACGGCGAGCCGATTCGCCGCGTTTTCGGCGCCGCAAATATCCCTGTTTTTATGGACGCGAAGCGCCGCGTGGCATCGCACCCAGTTTCGGAGCTGATCCTCGCCGCTCTGCGTTGCATTGAAAGGGGCTTTTTGGGAGAGGACTTCATCAGAATTTTAAAGACAGGGCTTACCGATTTCCCCGACACGACGCTTGAAAAGCTTGAGAACCATATCCTCAAATTCGCGCTGATGGGCAAAAGGCTCACCTCATCCGAGCCGAGCGTTAAAAATGCTGAAGAAATAAGGGATTTTGAAGAGATCGAGCGCGCTCGTATCGCGATAGCTGAGCCGCTTCTTGCGCTCAAGGAGCGCCTTGGGGAGGATGGTAGCCGCGCCGCTACGACCCGCGTTTTCGCGCTGTATTCCTATCTTGAGGAGATGCGCGTTGCCGAGAGGCTCAAGGACAGCTTCGAGAGTCTAAAAATGAATGCGGAGACCCTCGCCTTTGCGCTCGAGAATCGTCAGATCTACGATACGATCATTGAACTTTTAGACCAGATATGCGTAATAATAGGCGACGAGCCGATCGGTCTTGCGCGCTTTTCGGCGGTTGTTAAGGAGGGGCTTGAGGCGTATGAAGTCGGCCTCATCCCGACCACGCTCGACCAGGTGCTCGTGGGTGACGTCAGCTCCATCCACCCCACCGAAGTGCGATTTTTGCTCGTTCTCGGCGCGAACGAGGGGCGTTTCCCTTCGGGGCGAACCGATAATTCGATAATCAACGACCGCGAGCTCGAAGCGATGCGCTCGGCGGGGCTCAAGGTTTGGGAGAGCACCGCGAGCATGGACGCCGCCGAGCGGCTGCGCGTGTATTCGCTGATCTGCCGCGCCAAGCAGAGGCTGTATCTGTCCTACTGCCGCGACGATCGATCGGAGAACTCCGCGCCGAGCGCGCTGATACGCCGCATTGGCGAGGCCTTCCCGCATTGCCGAAGATCGGGCGGAACGCTTTCACCCTCAACGGCGGAGAGCGACGAGGCTGCCTTTGCCGCACTTGCCGAGGGGCTTCGCAGATTCATCGACACGGGTGAGGAGGACGGCGTTTTAGCCAAGCTCTATGCGCATTTTTACGCAGACGAAAAGTATGCGATGACCCTTCGTGCGCTCACAAAGGCCTATTACCGCGCGGATGCACTCGCCCCGCTCGGCAGGGAAAAGGCGCTTGAACTCTACGGAAACAGCATGACTGGCAGCGTTTCGCGGCTCGAGACCTTCAATAAATGCCCATATCGGCACCTCTTGCAGTACGGCCTCTCCCTGCGCGAGCGCGAGGAGCACGGAATAAGAAACAACGAGTTCGGAACGCTGATCCACGACGCGCTCGATAAGCTCGTGCGCTCCTATATCGATTTGATGAGGGCCGACCCGCAGAAATGCGAGGAGGCGCTTGCAAATTTAACGAAGCAGGATGTGGAAGATAGGCTCGATGCGCTTCTGCCCGAAATCATCGAGGGCTTCAATCACGGAATCCTTCTCGAGTCGGCCACGATGCGCGCAAGGCTCGAGAGCATAAAGCGTCGGCTTCGCGACGCGGGCTATGCGGTGCTGCGCCAGATTGCGGGCGGCAAATTCAGACCCTACGCCACCGAGCTTCGCTTCGGCGGGAGGGACGACGAGCTTCCCGCGCTCGAGATAGAATCGAGCGGCGGTACGGTTTTCAAAATACGCGGCGTGATAGACAGAATCGATATTCTCTCTGGGAAAACGGCGGAGGATGCGAACGGTAAGCCCGAAGGGTATTTCCGCATCGTGGACTACAAAACCTATTCCTCGCCCTTCAATTTCACCGACCTTGTGAACGGACTGAAGGTGCAGCTCCCGCTCTATGCGCTGGCGGTGCGCGCGGCGCTTGACGCCGAGGGGAGCATGGACGCGGCGGGCATGTATTACCTTCATATCCACGCGCCCGCGGTCGATGAGGAGGAGAAGCGCGACGAGATCGTGCTCAAAAAGCTCAAGCTTTCTGGGCCGACGCTCAATGAAAACGGGGTCATTCTCGCTTCGGATCCCGAGATAAGCCCGAAGGCGTCGCGATTCATCTCGGGGCTTCGCCGCACCGACGACGGCTTTGCGGGGAAACTGCTTGTTACGAGTGAGGAGATGGATAAAACGCTCGATTTTGCAAGGGAATCCGCGAAAAAAACGCTCGACGCGATCATGGAGGGCAGATCGGAGGTCAGCCCCTACCGTCACGGCGGAGTGCGCGCCTGCAAGAGCTGCCCCTACGGGAGCGTTTGCGGCTTCGACACCACAGCGGGGGATCGCTATCGCAGGATAAGCTCAGCTGCGCCCGAAAAATTCTTCGGCAGAAAGGAATAAAAGGAGGAAAAGGCAAAATGAAGCTTTCGATCTATCAAATAATACTGCTCGCGTATCTCGGAATAATGACGCTCATCGGATTCGTTTCGATGGGCGCGGATAAGAAAAAAGCCGAGAAGAAGCGCTGGCGCATCCCGGAGAAAACGCTGTTTTTGATTGCGATTTTGGGCGGCAGCCTCGGCTCCGTGCTCGGGATGCAGTTTTTCAGGCATAAGACGAAGCATTGGTACTTCGCGCTCTTCATGCCACTGATTCTGCTTGCGCATATCGCGCTGTTGTTGCTGTTTTTTAAAAAGCTCGGATAAAGCATCGGCGGCGCTTAGTGTTTAGTGCGTAGTGGTTGGCGGTTAGTGATTAGTGATTGAAGAAAAACCCCGTTTGGGGCAAATTAAAAGGGTCTTCCAATTGGAGAACCCTTTATAATATTCAAATTTGAAAGCGCAAAAATCAGTCGTGCGAAGAGTTTAGAAGCGTTATGCTGTCGCCAAGCGCCTGGGTGATGCTGTCCTTCATCTTCTGGGCGTAGGGGCAGGGGAAGCAGATATCGCGCCCCTTCTGGATGCAGGTCGAAAAAGCGATGAGCTGCGCGCCCTGCTCGACGAGCTTCTTGGCTCTCAGCACAACGCGATTGCCCGGGCAGCCGCCGCAGTTGCAAAAGCCGACCAGATCGATCTCTTCTTCAATATCCGCAAAAGCGCCGGTATGATTCTTAACGGCAAGAAAATCGTCCGTTCCCGGGCAGATATCCTCCGTTTGCATGCATCTGATAATGCCGACCTTCATTGCAATGCTCCTTTCGCATACATTTGTATGCGCTATTATAACATTATCGAAGACAATAATCAATGGCTAACCGATAATTTTTTGCATATATTTAGAAACATTTCTACTTTATTTCGTATTGATTAGCTCCATAGCGCGCTTATAAGCGGCATTTTTCGGCAGATCCAGCGTTTCGGCGGCGATGCGGGAAGCCGATTTGACCGAAATTCCCTCCGAAAGCAGACCGGTGAGCAGCGCGTCGAGCTTGGCGTTTGATTCGGGAGCGGAATCGTCATCGGCTTTGCCGATAACGAGCACGCATTCGCCCTTGGGCGGGACTGAGGCGTACCTTTCGGCAAGCTCGCGCACGCTCCCGCGAACGCATTCCTCAAACGCCTTTGTGATCTCGCGAACGAGCGCGCAGGGGCGCTTTTCGGCGCTTTGCCCCGCGTTTTCGATCGCTTCGGCGATATCGCGAAGCGTTGTGCCAACGCGAAGCGGGCTTTCGTAAACAATGAGCGTATCTCCGCTTTTCGCGATCCGCTCGAGCGCGGCGGTTCTTTCCGCGCCGCTTCGGGGCAAAAAACCGAGGAAGAGCAAGCTTTTCGTATCAAGGCCGCTCATGATCCACGCCGTTGTCAGCGCGCTTGCGCCGGGCTGCACCTCGAAGGGCAGGCCGAGCTCGACGAATCTTTTGATCAGCTCCGCGCCGGGGTCGGAAACGCCCGGAAGCCCCGCGTCGCTTACAAAGGCCACGGCTTCGCCACGCCGCACCTCCTGCGCAATGCGCTCGGCGCGGCTTTTTTCGTTGTGCTCATGGCAGCTCTCGAGCGGCTTTTTTATGCCGTAGGCGTTGAGAAGCTTGAGTGTGCTGCGCGTGTCCTCGCAATAGATCTTATCCGCGCCCGACAGGGTCTCGAGCGTGCGGAGCGTGATGTCCCCAAGGTTGCCTATCGGCGTTGCGCAAAGATAGAGCTTAGGCGCAAGGGGAGAGAGATCGGCGGCCACATCCGCGCCGCTTCGCATATTTTCATTTATAAGCTCGATAAGCTTTCTATTCTCCATTATAATACCTCTCGACCTCGGGTGTATAGCGCCCCGCTTCATCCGTGATTATCAGCTCGTTCTCGATGCTGAGTCCGGGCTTGGCGCCGTGCTTGGCTCTTATCAGCGCAAGATACGGCTTTTTGCCAGCTTTGGTGCGAACGAGGCGAAGCGTTTTTGGCTCGAGCGCGTTCATACTGAGCGCCGTCAGCGCCTCGGCGAGCCGTTCGGCTGGGAAGCAAAGGCTGAAGGAGCCGCCGAATTTGAGAAGGCGCCGCGCCGCTTGAGCAAGCGAATCGATGTCCGCGCTCGTTTCGTGCGTCGCGCCCGCGTTTTTCGGCCTTCCGCCCGAGCCGACTCTGAAATACGGCGGATTGCACACCGCGTGATCGAATTTCCGCTCGAATTTGAGCTCGCTTGAAAGATAATCCGCGCAGACTATCTCTATTTTTCCTATATCGCGCGCGTTTTTTTCGCCGTTAAGCGAATTCAGCTGAAGAGTTCGGCTGAAGCGCTCGCACTGCGCGCCGTCTATCTCAACTGCGGTCAAACTAAGCCCCGTTTTTGCGGCAATAAGCAGGGAGATAACGCCCGAGCCCGCGCCAAGATCGACGATGCGCGCCCCGCTCCGCGCCCCCTTGAGCGAGAGAAGGGCGAAATGCGTAAGCAGGATCGAATCCGTTCCGAAGCAGAACGCGGAGGGGGATTGAATCAGCTTGAGATCCTTGTATTGAAGGTCGTCCGCGCGCTCGCCCTCGGCGATAAGCCCGCTTTTATCCGCAAAAAGCCCGCTTTCGACGGGCTTTTTCTCTGTTTTATCGCAAGCTTTCATCACAGCACTCCGGGGATGAGCCTCAGAAGGAGGTTGGAGTTGTAGAGGAAGGAGGCGAGGGTGCTGTTTGTGATCATATCCTGGATCTGATCGAAGGGGAGCACCGTCAGCACGGCGGGCGTTATCATGAAGATGACCGAAACGTCGATAAGTCCCCTGATGAAGCCGACCGCGCCGCCCGCGATCTGATCGGTCAGCGGTATCCTGAGCTTCGGGAAGCGCACCGAATAATCCAGCCAGCTTATCAGCACGGTGAGGATGATCCTCGAGATCAAGTATATCAGGATGAACGAGATAATATTTATGAAAACTATGACCTTGCTCTCGTTGAAATAATCGCCGAGCGTGGTGATGCCGCGAGATTTGAGCGCCTCGGTCAATATGTTGTCGTGAACGCGCTGCATGAATGGGAAGGGGAGGTTGCTGCGCTCCATGATCTCGTCGATCTCGGCGTTGGTGAGCGAGGTTATCTCCCTGTTTACAAGATCGACGTCGTAGATATCCTCCTTGCCCTCGGTGTAGCTGAGCATGGAGGAATAGAGCGACTGATTGGCAACGATCAGCTTTGAGATCGAGCGCATGAAGATCAGCGCGATAAGAAGCGAAACGATCGTTGCGCCGAGCGTTGCGAGATTCCAAAGGAACCCCTTGTATACGCCCGCGAGCACGAAGATCGCGAACACGGCGATTATCGCAAGATTAACAATTCCCATATCAAAAGGCTTTTTCCTTTCAGAAATTCTTTAGCGTTAAAAGGGTCGGCTCATCGCCCGAGAACAGCAGCAGCCTGCTTTCATCGAGCTTTTCGGCGGCTACGACCTCAGTTCCGAGCGGGATGGAGGCGCTTAGCTCGCCCTTCATGCTTCGGATCTCGGCTGTGGTGCCGTTTACCGAAACGACCTTGCCGCGCATCAGGAAGCAGGATGAAGCGCGGCTTGCGGAGGGAAGCTCGAGAACGCTGTCGTCCGCAGCTTCGGCCTCCTTGACGGAGAGCACGCGAAGCGGGGCGCTCTTTTCGCCGCTTTGTGCAAGAAGCAGCATCAGCCTTCCGCCGTCGGCGGAGTGATCCAGGCAATCATAGTTCCTTGAGAGTAGGCGGTAGGCCTCGGTGTTGGTGGAGCGGTCGAAGCGGATCAGGCTGTCCGTTCCGAAAATGAAAACGCTTTTCGAGGTCATTATGATGTTTTTGGCTATTTCACCCTGTATGTTCATAACGCCCGTTATGCTTTCGCGCGCAAGATCGAGCGTTGTGACCGTGGTTGAAACGGCGGTGCCGATCGTAACGAGCTCGCTCATATACATGGCGGAGCTGTCGCCGCCCTCGAAGCCGAAATCGAGCAAAACCGACGAGCCGAGCTCGGCAAGATGTCGCCTGTCGCCCGCAGAATTATAGACCGCGAGCGAATGGGTGTTGTCCGCATTCTCTATATAGGCTCCCACATATTTGCCGCAGCATACTATCTTTTTTATCGCGCCCTCGAAGGTGTGCTCATAAGGCGTTCCGACAACCTGAAGCGAGGTGGCGGAATAAACGACCTTTATCCGATCGCTTCCCGCAACGCCCGCGCCGCTTTCCTCAAGATCGACCGTGAAGCTCTTGCTTTCGTCGCCTATGTCGAGATAGGAAAGCTTTTTATCGTGCGCGTAAAGGAAGCCGCCGCCGGTGTAGGCGAAATTATCGCTTGAGGAGAACGGCAGGCTGCGCTTTGACGCAGAGGTTTTGCAGGAGGCGCAGAGCTTAACAGCGCCGAAGATGAGCCCGACTAAAATCAGCGCAAGCACGCAAAGAACTATTATCCGGCGAAGCCGAAGCTGCGCGCGGCGGTTGTATTTTCTTTTCTTTTCAGTCATTCTATGATGAATTCCTGTCCTTTTGATTGGCTTTGACAAAAAAGCCGAAATCCCGCTTACGGGCGGAAGACCCGTACCGCGTCCGCGATCAGCTCGCAGCAGAGAGGCGTTTTTTCGATCAGCTCGCCGTCGAGCTGCACCGTTTCCGCCCCGTCGGTATGCACACTGATGCGCTTTGCGCGCGTGTAGGTCACGGGCTCTTTGTCTATATGCTTCCCCTTTATAAAGCAAGGCAGAAGCGTTATCAAGCGGAAGAATCCGATGTATTTCGCGATGCAGATATCGAAAAGCCCGTCGTCCTGCTTCGCCTCGGGTGCAACGAGCATACCTCCGCCGAAGCGTTTGCCGTTGCAGGCGGTGATGATCAGCGCATCGAGCTGCGTTTCCGCGCTGCCGTCGAGCGAAAAGCGGGCGTGAAGCTTTCTTTTATGGAGCACCGCGTCCAAAATGCCGAGCAGGTATGGGAGCATTCCGGTGCGTCCCTTCTTATGCTTCTCGGTTCGCGCAAGAACGTCCGCATCGAAGCCGAGCCCGCAAACGTTTGTGAAAACCTTGCCGTTCGCCCTGCCGAGGTCGGTCGATCTTGCTTCGCCCGAAAGGATCAGCTCCGCCGCCGCCTCGGGCTCGGTGGGTATCGACAGCGCGCTCGCAAAGTCGTTGCCCGTGCCGAAGGGCAGTATCCCAAGGGGGATATCCGTTTCGATCAGCGCCGAGGCCGCCTCGCGCACCGTCCCGTCGCCGCCGACGGCGATCACCGCGTTAAAACCCTTTGCGACCGCGCCTGCGGCAAGCTCCTCGGCATGGCCGTGATACTCGGTGAAAAAGCACTCGAATTTAACGCCCTTTTCGGTGAAAACCGCCTTCGCTCGCTCGAAAAGCGCCTCGCATCGACCAGAGCCCGCAACGGGGTTCACGATGAAGGCAAGCGCGGGTTTTTCGCAGGTTCCATAAAGCTCGTTTTCGGCTTTTGCCGAATTAACGCATTCGCTTCCAACTTCCATTTATATACCTCCGGCAAGCGCAAAGGCACGCATTGACCCAATAATATAATAGCGCATTTACCGAGGTTTTGTCAAGCTGTGGGGAAATATGAACGCAATAAGGCGGATAAAACGGTCAACGCCTCTCTGCGTTGACCGTTTGGGTAATAGATTCATTAATACTATGGATGCAGCGGCGGAAAAGGCAGATCAAACACTCGCAACTGTGTGATTCTTGTAGGTGTTCCAGGTGGGTTCATAGCTCGAATCCGCCTGATTTCCCCACATATCCCATCCTTCACGGTCACCGCGCGCAAACAGTTCGATTCGATTGGGCTGGCTGCAAGCTTCGATGATAGGGATGAATTCATCCGGCTTTCTGCTGTGCTCACGCTTCTGAGCTCTGAGCAGATTAACCTGCGATCGCGCAGGAGAGAGTGTGCGGTTTGGCATACTTCCCTTTTTTATTCCAAAAAGGAGAAGCTCTGTAACATTGCGGAAATAAAAGCCGACGCCGCGACCATCCGGCATACCGTCCTTGCGGACTTTTTCCCAAACAATGTTTCCCTTGTATTCAAAACCCCAAGCATCCATTACAGCTAATCCTTCCGGCAGAAGTGCGTTTGGAATCCAAAGATATAGATGCGCTTTTTCGTCGGAAATCTCGGGAACGGGGAGAGACTTAATCTCGGCTAAGGTCATGGTTTCATATCTTGTCAACCGCTTATGCTCGGGAGCTACTTTGCCGGTACGGTTTTGAAACTGCCACGGAGGGTCGGCATAGATGGTGTTGTATTTTTTTCCGTTTGTGAAAGTCAATAGACTGGTTGCGGTAATATCAAGTTTACTCATAACCTTCAACACATCCCTTCTTTATTCCAACAGCTAAAACAGGGCAACCGCCGTTGCGTCTGCTGTCAAGGCGGTACAGCAGCTTTCCGATCCAAGTTGTTGACGCTCCGTATTTAGCCAAGATACCGATATCTCTGAAAACATCGTTCAACTCTTCGGCTCTCGTGACGATTACTCCGACATCAATCAACCCGCAATCAAAATATGTTCTCATTGCGAGCAAATCGCGATCAAAGGTTTGATCCTTGCTGTTACACTCAAGGTCAAAAGCAACTTTGTGTTTCAAAAAATCTATGTTATGACCGTCGATATACCCCGTAATGGTTTCAACCTCGAAGGGCTCGTTTGAAAAGCGTCCTCTGCGTTGAGCCGTTTGGCGATGATACTTTTTAACAATCAAATCTCCGGAAATGCGGATCTCGCGCTAACCGCACGGATACAAAACATAGTCGAACTTCTTCGGAATGGGGGACTCGTTTCCTCCCGCCTGAGAAATATCTGCAACCGTAAGTTTTAGTCGCCTTAATGCTTCTTGAATCTCGACCCATTCATTCGGGAAACTCTCGTGCAATATCTCCAAGGCGTGGCCGTAATCAAAAAACTCAAATCTCGATTGAATATCCGAAGCAATGTATTTTTCTGCGGGCATTTTTGACGCCTTCCTCTCTCGGCAAATCGCGGCTTTGTTGGTATTTATTTAAGAATTCCGCCTTTGTATATTTGATTGTATCATACTTGTTCATGCTTTGCAATCCAAATTGATGTATAATTGATAGAGTTTTTATATTGGTTGAGTTACTCAAAAAACAGAAGGTGCTAAAAAGCACCCTCTGCAACAACCTCAATGGATAAAAGCTATCCGATCAGCTTATTCAGCATCTCGGTAACGCCGTCGAGCCAGTCGCCCTCATAGAGCTCCAAGAGCCCCGCGTCGGCTGCGGCGGCGAGCTTGGGGTTGACGGGCAGCTTCGCGGTAACGGGGATGAACAGCCGCTTCGCGGTCTCCTCGACCTTGCTTTCGCCGAAAACGGAGGTCTTTTCGCCGCAGCAGGGGCACTCGAAATAGCTCATGTTCTCAACGAGCGCAAGCACCGGAAGATCCATCATATTCGCCATATTCACGGCCTTTTCTACAATCATGGAAACGAGCTCCTGGGGCGAAGTGACCACGATTATGCCGTCCACGGGCAGGCTCTGGAACACCGTGAGCGGCACGTCGCCGGTTCCCGGAGGCATATCCACGAACATGAAGTCCACGTCCTTCCAGATAACGTCGGTGTAGAACTGCTTCACCGCGCCCGCGATGACCGGGCCGCGCCAAACCACGGGCGTGGTCTCGCTTTCGAGCATAAGGTTGACGCTCATAACGTCCACCCCGAGCTTGCTTTGATTGGGCAGAATGCCCAGCTCGGTGCCGATGGCCTTGTCGTGGATGCCGAAGGATTTGGGGATGGAGGGACCGGTGATATCCGCGTCGAGTATTGCGGCATGGTAGCCCGCCCTCTGCGCGTTCACTGCAAGAAGCGAGGTGACGAGGCTTTTTCCGACGCCGCCCTTGCCGCTTACAACGGCGATTATCTTTTTGATGGAGCTCTGTTCATGTGGCTTTTCAAGAAAGCTCGATTTATCCTGCTTCGAGGGGCAACTTTGCCCGCATGTGTCGCAGTTGTGAGTGCATTCTTCGCTCATTTTAGTTCCTTCCCGGCTTTTCGCCGCAAAAATACTTCGTTTGTTATTATACCCCCAAAGCGGGATTATAGCAAGCGGATTGATAGCTCTCGCTCGGAAGATGTTCAAGCGTCAAACATAGGTTACACTTCAGCCCTTTCGGCGGGAAGGTCACTGCCGATCATATCCGCGTTTCACGGAGCAAAAAGGAACGAACAAAGGATCACATTGCCATTAAAAACGGGCTTGAGATATACGGCAAATACGCCGAAAAGCAGGCGAACGAAGCTCTCGGCGAATGTCACGATTGGAGCATCTTTGAGAATGTGCGCCAAGGCGGTATTATGAGCGGTAAGCTCACGGGTACGACCTTTATCCTTAAAGCACTCGCAAAAATGCAGCCGATCGATTTTGTCGCGTGATTTCTCCCGGAAGATATTTACACGATCATCGCACAGCATCATACTTGACAAAGCTTTACCTATCCGTTTAAAATATCCACCATCATCGGAGTTTTGAATGACAACAGAAAACAAACCGCATCTAATCCGAATGCCCCCATCAGGCGCATCTCCGGCGAGGAGCGGCAAGTGGGGTAAATCTTTTTCGGCTCTTTCATATTCCGCCCCTTTTCGTGAATATGCTTTATAAAACGCGCGAAAGGGTGATCTCAATGCTCAAAATCAATAGAATCAAAGGGTTCATTGCGCTTATTCTCTGCATGGTATGCGCCGCTTGCCCGATATGTTACTCCACTTTTGCCGAGCCGTCTAAAAGCGCTTGCGTCGATACAGGCACGGCGAAAGCGGCGCTTATCATCGATGCTTCGAGCGGTAAGGTGCTTTTTGAACGAAACGCCTCCGAAAAACTCCAGGTCGGCGGGCTGACACGGCTTGCCGCACTGCTCGTTATCTGCGACGCCTTTGACGGCGGTGCGATAGTCGGCGATACCATCGTTTCCATCGATGAGACCGCTTCGCGTATAGGCGGAACGACAGCTTTTCTGCGTGCGGGCGAGAATATGGACGCAAACAGTCTGATGCTCGCCGCCGCAATGATCAACGCGGGCGATGCGACCCATGCGCTTGCGAGCGCGGTCTTCGGCGGTGAATCGAACGGGATAGCCTCGATAAACGCACGCCTTGCGGGGCTTGGGGTCGGTGCCGTTTATTCCGATATCTGCGGCGCCGGGCAGAGCTTTTCTGCGGTGGAGCTTGCGGCACTCGCTCGCGAACTTATAAAGAGTCCTACCTATTCAAAATACGGAACGAAATTCTATGAGCGCATCGCGCACGAGGGCGCGGGCGAGACCGAGCTTGCCAATCCAAATAAGCTTATCAAGCAGTATTCGGGCTGTTTGGGCGTCGGCACAGGTTCCTCGAGCGAAGCGGGCTACTGCGGCGTGTTCGCGGCAAAACGCGGCGAGAGCCGTTATATAGCGGTCGTCCTCGGCGCAAAAACCGGCGCAGAGCGGTTTGAGATTGGAAGGGATATGCTCGACTACGCCTTCTCCGCTTTTAGAAGCGTTCGCATAAGCGGCGCGGGCGAGGCATTCGGCAGCGTACCCGTCAAGGGCTCGCTTACCCGCGAGATCGGCGCGGAGGCGGGGGACGACACGGTTCTTCTTATCAGCACCGCAAAAAAGGAGTATACGCTCGAAACCGAGATTCCCGGGAGCTTGTTTGCGCCCGTCAAAAAGGGAGATACCGTCGGCATGCTGACCGTGCGGGGCGCGGACGGCGAGGTGCTTGCGGAAACGCCGCTCGTTGCAGATAAGGACGCGCCGGAGTCCGGCTTTCTTGACTGTTTGAAGCTTATGGCGGCGGGCTTTATCAAGGCGTTTTCAAGGTTGTAAAACGCCTTGCGCGGCGTGCGAGGTTTTGTTATCCCGCTTGATGTTGCATCCCCCGGTCAAATGTGGTACAATATAATCGGAGTTTACCGCGATATTGCGGCAAGCCCTTAGTGGAGCGCGTTTGATCGCGCCTTCGCAGACGCAAAGGGATGTGAAAAAACATGGACTCATTATTACAAATGTTCAAAATGATACCGGGCATAATCATTGCCTTCAGCTGCCATGAATGGGGGCATGCTTATGCCGCCTATAAGATGGGCGATCCGACGGCGCGCAATCTCGGCAGGATGACGCTGAATCCGCTCGCGCATATTGACCCGATCGGCTTTTTGATGATGGTCGTAGTCGGCTTCGGCTGGGCAAAGCCTGTTCCCGTGAATCCGAATAACTACCGCAATTACAGGGCGGGCGAGCTCGTTGTTTCGCTTGCGGGCGTAACGATGAACCTCATTCTCGCAATAGCCGGAACTGTTGTGCTCGTGCTCGTTTCAAAGTTCAGCGGCATCGGCTTCAGGGTGATCGACGGCGGGGTCGGCTATACCTATATGGCAGGAACGAGCAGCGCGATACTGACCGCGATAACCATGCTCATCGGCTTCATCACCTTCAACCTTGCGCTGATGGTTTTCAATCTGATCCCCGTGTTCCCGCTGGACGGCTTCCATGTTGCCGAGGTAACGCTTTCAAAGGCGGTCGGCCCAGCGCCGTTCAAATTCCTCCGCAACTATGGGCAGTACATCCTGATCGGCATACTGCTTCTCGGAAGGTTCGGACTCTCCTTCATCGGAACGGTCTCAAGCGGGATATTCACGGCGCTGCTCAAGCTCGTTTTGGCGATCTTCGGCATACCCGTGGAGTAGGTCTAACGGGTTATTTAACGGATTAGAGCATTCAAACTTACGGAAAGGCGCGCGGAAAGCTTGGATTACCGTGTCAGCATAAAACAATTCGAGGGTCCGCTCGATCTTCTGCTGCATCTTGTTGAAAAGGCGGAGGTCGATATTCGCGATATCTTCATATCCGAAATAACCAACGAGTTCCTTGAATACGTCAAGGCGCTCGATGAGCCCGACCCGGATCAGACGAGCGAGTTTTTGACCGTTGCTGCAACGCTCGTTTACGCCAAATCCCGCTCGCTCTTCCCGCCCGAACCCAAGGAGGAGGGCGAAGAGGAGGAGGATCCTGCGGAGCTGCTTGTTAGAAGACTTCGCGAATACAAAGCATTCAAGGAAGCGTCCGAAGCGATGCGCAGGCTCTGCGCCGAGGCGTCGCTGATGCGCACCAAACAGCCCGAGGAATTCCCTCTTCCGCCGAAGGAGATAATCCTCAAGGATACGACGGTGGAGCGCCTTTTTGAGGCGATGCTCGCGGCGCTCGATCGCGCGGCGGAGCCCGAAAAGAAGGATCATGTTCATTCGGTTCGCAGGGATGATTTCACGGTTCGCTATTGCGCGGGCAGGATACGCACAAGGCTTCGCGCCAACCGAGGCAAAACCACCTTCAACGAGATAATCGAGGGCGCGGGCAGGATGGAGATAATAGTCACCTTCATGTCGCTTCTGGAGATGATATCATCGGGCGAGATAAGGGTGGAGCAGAGCCGTTACTGCGGCGATATAGAGATATTCGAGCAAAAGCTGATTCGTGACGACGCGAACCGCAGCTATATGGACGAACAGGATTGATTCTTCTATGGAAAAGAAAGAGATCTTCGGCGCGATAGAGAGCATAATGTACGTTTCGGGCGAGCCCGTCGGCTTTGCGGAGCTTCAAAGGGTCTTCGATCTGACCGAGGCCGAGGTGAAGCAGCTTCTAAACGAGATGCTCGAAAACATGACGGCGGAAGGCAGGGGCATAATACCGTTTATAACCGATAAAACAGTTCAGCTCGTTACGAACCCGGCGTATCACGCGCAAATAGTAAAGCTGCTTGCGCCGCCGGAGGAAAGAAACATGAGCGATTCGATGATGGAAACGCTCTCGGTGATCGCCTACCGTCAGCCCGTGACGAGGGCTGATATCGAGGCCGTGCGCGGCGTTCGCTGCGAATACTCGGTCTCCCAGCTTCTCAAGCAGGGGCTGATATGCGAGCTTGGAAGGAAGGACTGCGTGGGCAGACCCATGCTTTTCGGAACGACGGACGCGTTTCTTCGCAAATTCGGGCTTCACTGCCTGGATGAGCTGCCGCCGATGCCGAACCCCGATGAAGAAGAGGTGGGCGAGATAAGCGTCGTTTAACGATTTAAAACATGCAAAAAAGTGCGAAAATGCTTGATTTCCGCCGCTTTGACGCCATATTTCGGATATAATGTGTGAACAATAGGGCAATTCGGCGGAATATAGGAAACAGCACTTGAAAAATCCAGATAAATGCTATAAAATATCACCGTTAGTCGGTGGAAACCAAATAATACCGGAGGTGTTACCATGACTGCCACGATGAAAACCACACTCGGAATGATAACTTTCGATGAGGACGTATTGGCGAGCATCGCGGGCTATGCCGCTTGTGAAAACTACGGAATAGTTGCAATGAACAGCAAGACCGCGGGCGATTCGCTCTTTCAGGCTATCGGCGGAGAGAATATTCGCCGCGGCGTTAAAATAACCACCCTTGAGGACGACAGCGTGGATATCGATTTGTTCGTCACTCTGCTTTACGGCATCTCGTTCCCCGCAGTTGCCGAGAACGCGATGAGCAACGTTAAGTACAAGGTGGAGGCTCAGACCGGAATCAAGGTTCGCAAGGTCAATATCTTTGTTGAAGCGGTTCGCGTATAGTGCGCTTCGCTTTGGGAGGAAAAGGAAATTGTTAGTTCGCAGTATAGATGGGTCCCGTTTTCGCGATATGCTTATGATGGGCGCGCTTTGCCTTGAAAAGAATAAGCAGATGATAGACGCGATGAACGTTTTTCCGGTGCCGGACGGCGATACCGGAACCAATATGTCGATGACGATGCAGCGCGCCGCTCAGGAGCTTTCGGGCGTTAAGACCGATTCCGTAGAGGCACTCGCTTCGGCGCTTGCTACAGGCGCTCTCAAGGGCGCGAGGGGCAACTCAGGCGTCATACTTTCGCAGATATTCCGCGGCTTTGCCAAGGCGCTCAAGGGCGCGGACGAAGAGATAACCGCACGCATGCTGAGCGATGCTCTCACCTCGGGCACCGAGGCGGCGTATAAGGCGGTCATGAAGCCCAAGGAAGGCACGATGCTGACCGTCGCAAGGCTGATGAGCGAGAGTGTTTCAAAGGCCGTTGCCGCGGGCGCGGACGCATATAAAGTAGTTGAAGTCATGCTCGACAGCGGCGAGGCCGCGCTGAAGAAAACGCCCGAGCTGCTTCCGGTTTTGAAGGAAGCGGGCGTGCTCGATTCGGGCGGAATGGGTCTTCTGACCATATACAAGGGCTTCAAAATGGCGCTCGACGGCGAGGAGCCGGGCGAGGATTTTGCGCTTCTTTTTAAGACCGAGGAGGTTGAAAACGAGAACCGAGCCATCATCTCCGGCGAGGCGGAGGATATCGTTTTCGGCTACTGCACCGAGTTTTTCGTTACGAGGCTGACTAAAAACGCCACCGAGAGCGAGGTAGCCAAGTTCCGCGCCAAGCTCATGAGCATCGGCGATTCGGTCGTCGTGGTGCATGACGACGGCATGATAAAGGTGCATGTCCACACAAACGACCCGGGCAAGGCGCTTCAGAATGCGCTGCGCCTCGGCGAGATCGATAAGGTCAAGATCGAGAACATGCGCGAGCAGAACCGCGAGCTCATCGAGCAGCGCAAGGCCAACGAAAAGGAGCTTGGCGTTGTTGCGGTCAGTGCGGGCGACGGCATCGACGAGGTTCTGACGAGCCTCGGAGTGGACGTCATCATCCCCGGCGGGCAGACGATGAATCCGAGCGTGGATGTCATACTGCAGGCCGTCAAGAAGGCGAACGCACGCAATGTGATCGTGCTTCCGAACAACCCGAATATCATCCTTGCGGCAAAGAGCGCGGCGGAGAGCGCGGAGTGCAAGGTGCTCGTCGTTCCCTCCAAAACCATCGTTGCGGGCATCACCGCGATGATCGGCTTCGATCCCGATGCCGGTGCGCAGACCAACTGCGAGACAATGACCGGGCTGCTTGAGAACGTGCTCTCCGGCTCCGTCACCTTCGCAGTTCGCGACACCGCCTTCGAGGGCAAGGAGATACATGAAAACGACGTTATCGGCATCCTTGAGAATAAGATCGGGATTGTCGAAAAGAGCGTGGATGCGGCGGCAGAGGCGCTTATCGAGTGCATGCTCAATGAGCGCGGGGACGACGCGATCGTTTCGATCTTCTATGGCGCAGACACACCCGAGCAGGAAGCGCAGGCGCTCTGCGACAGGATGCAGCAAAAGTATACGAGCGCGGAGTTCGTTGTGCAGTACGGCGGTCAGCCGCTCTACTACTACTATATCGCCGTTGAGTGATCCCGCCGTGGAGAAAGCTTCGGAACTTACAAAAATCAAAGGCATCGGCTCCGGGCGCATCAAGTATTTTGCCCGCCTGGGGCTTTTTTCGTTGCAGGATCTGGCGGGCTTTCTTCCAAGAAGCTATCTTGACTACGAGAGGCCGGTGAAGATAGCCGATGCTGAGGACGGCGAGCCCGCCGCCATAGAGATAAAATTCATCGGCTCCGTAAAGACCTTTCGCGCCAAATCGGGGATAATGATTACAACGGTCTCGATCGGCGACGAAACGGGCAATATGACCGCAACATGGTTCAATCAGCCCTATATAGCGCGCTCGATACCAAAGGAGCCCGGAGGTTACGCGCTCGGCATTGTGGACAAAAGGACCGGCGCGCGCCTTCTTCGCGCAAGCTTTTCAAAGGAGCTTCCCGGGATAATCCCCGTTTACCCGCTGACGAGCGGCCTGACGCAGAACGTTATGAGAAGCGCCGTGCGCGGTGCGCTCGAAATTTGCCTTGACGAAGTCGAGGAGACCCTTCACGAAGAGATACGCGAGGAATACGGCCTCATACCGCTTAAAACCGCGATGGAGACCGTGCATTTTCCTAAGAACGCGGACGCGCTTGCCGCCGCAAGACGCAGGCTCGCATTCGAGGACGCGGCGGTGCTGACGATAGTGCTTGAAAAACTGCGCCAAAATAGGAAGGGGCAGAAGGGCATAGCGTTCAATACCTCGGGTATTCTCGATGAATTTTTAATGCTGCTGCCGTTTGAGCCGACGGGCGCGCAGTATTCAGTTATGAACGAGATCGCGCTCGACATGGCGTCGCCACAGCCGATGAGCAGACTAATTCAGGGCGATGTGGGCTCGGGCAAGACCGCGCTCGCGCTGTACGCGATGTTAATTGCCGCGAAAAACGGCGCGCAATCGGCGCTGATGGCGCCCACAGAGATCCTTGCGGAGCAGCATTTTGCGCTTTTAAAGCGCTTTTTTGGCGAACGCGCCGCGATCTTGAAGGGGCACATGAGCGCGTCCGTCAAGCGCGAGGTTTTAAAGGGTATTGCGGACGGCAGCATCATCGCCGTCACGGGCACTCACGCGCTGATCGAGGGAAAGGTGGAGTTTAAAAGGCTCGGCGTAGTCATAACCGATGAACAGCACCGCTTCGGCGTGCGCCAGCGCGCCGAGATAGGTAAGAAGGCCGAGTCACCGGACACGATAATAATGAGCGCAACTCCGATCCCGCGAACGCTTTCGCTGATCCTCTACGGCGATCTGGACGTTTCGCTCGTCAAGGGCATGCCGCCCGGAAGAAAGCCTGTCATAACGCGGCTCGTTCCGAGCGCAAAGCGCATCGCGATGTATCGCTATATCGAGGATCAGATCAAAAAGGAATGCACCCAAGCCTACGTCGTTTGCCCAATGATAGAGGAAAATGAGGAAATGGAGCGCGTGCGCTCGGCCGAAACGCTCTATGAAGAATTGAGGACGAATCTTTCGGTGCGCGTCGCGCTGGTTCACGGCAAGCTCAAGCCGCAGGAGAAGGACTCGGTGATGGAGCGCTTCAGAAGGGGCGAGGTCGATCTTCTCGTTTCAACAACGGTCATCGAGGTCGGCGTGGACGTTCCAAACGCCTGCACGATGGTCATAGAATCCGCCGAAAGATTCGGCCTTGCGCAGCTCCATCAGCTTCGCGGCAGGGTTGGACGCGGGCAGAGGCAGAGCGAATGCTATCTTCTGACGGAAAGCGGCTCGAAATCGGCGATCGCGCGGCTCAAACTGCTCACCGAAACGAACGACGGCTTCAAGATCGCCGAAAGGGATCTTGAAACGCGCGGTCCGGGCGAGCTTATCGGGATGCGTCAGCACGGCATAAGCGAATTCGGCGCGGCGGCACTCGCTTCGGATATCGAAACGCTCAAACTGGCGCGGGACTGCGCTCGAAAGCTGATCTCGATGCCCGAAGGAAAGAGCGAAAGGCTTATGAAAAAGGCGATGCTAAAATACGAGCGCTCGATCGAGGACGTTGTTATAAACTGAATACCGCAAGAGGATAACCGGCGGACGCACCGCCGTTTTTTTGCGCGTTAAATTATGAAAAAGACAAAACTTTCCGCTCATACATTCAACAAAAACGGACAAATTAAGCTTGCACGGCAAAAACGCGCCAAGTCGTTTTATGAAGCGTTGAAGATAGAGTACTTAAAAGTGCTTATAGCGCGATAATTGCCGGTAAAGATAACCCGTGCTTTCCCGCTTTTTCATACGGCGGGGGAGCGCGGGCAAAAAGAACGGAGGTGAAAACAATGGCAAATAGAAGTAACAGGCTGGCGGTTCCCGAATCCCGAAGCGCGCTGGAGCAGTTCAAGAATGAGGTCGCATCCTCTATGAATATCAATCTTCAGCAGGGTTACAACGGCGACATCAGCGCCCGTGACGCAGGCCGTATCGGCGGTCAGATGGTCAAGCGCATGATAGAATACGCCGAAAACAGCATGCAGAAATAAGCCCGTTCAAATATGAACGCCGCGATGAGTAAAATAAAGATCCCCTCGGGGTAAATTAATAAGGAGAATTATCATGAACAACATGAACAATATGAACAGCATGAATACCGGCAGCAGCAGCTCCACCGGCACTTCAAGAGAGATGAAGCAGAGGCTTTCGGGCTTCAAGAACGAGGTCGCGTCCTCCATGAATATCAACCTTCAGCAGGGCTACAACGGCGATATCAGCGCTCGCGAGGCGGGTCGTATCGGCGGCCAGATGGTGAAGAGGATGATAGAGTACGCCGAGCGCAACATGAACGGCGGCAGCATGATGAACTAAAAAACGCATTTTCGGGCAAACGGTGCTTCCTGCGATGCGCCGGCCGATTCGATCCCGAATAGGTTCGGGAGTCGGCATTCCGCCCAAACCCCAATGAAAAAGGCTCCCGACGCCCGCGTTTGCGGGGGAAGGGAGCTTTTGATCTTTAATATTTGGCGGACTTTCAGCCTTCCGCCTTCGTGTTTTCGAGCATGCGCTGCTTCTCATCCACCTTGAGCATGAACCGTTCGTTATCTATGATGAAACGCTCGTGGGTGCCGCTTCCTATCTCGCCGAAATCGTCGCATGCGCGCACCTTGAAGACGAGCCTTCGGTTATCTATTTCTACAAGCTCGCTCTCGCAGGTAACGGTGCTGCCGATGGGAGAGGGACTGAGGTGCCTGCAGTCGATCAACGCGCCAACCGTGCCGAAGCCCTTGCCGAGCTCCGACTGAACGCTGTCGGAGCAGGTGTATTCCATCAGCGCAACGAGCGCCGGCGTTGCGAAAACGGGCAGAAGTCCGCTCAAAAGATGCGCGGCGGTATATTCCTCGGTGACCTTCGCGGCCTTTTTGCCCTTAATACCAACTTCTATCATTTGTTTTTCTCCTTTTTCGGATCTTTTCGTTGGCTATTATACAGCATTTTTGAAAAAAGGTAAATCCCCAAGCTCATTGGCGCGTCTTCAGCTCAAGCTCCAGACTGTACTTGCCGTCCGCGCTCGGGATGATGAATGCGGGGAGCGCCGCGCTCGGGCACTCAGTCGCCTGATTGTTTGCAAAAGCCGTCACCGCCGCCATCGTGCGCGTGCCGCATTTACCGTCCTCGGAGAGCTTTTTCCCGCTTGAATCGGTGTAACCGAGCCCGTTCAGCGCCTGCTGAAGGCTTTTGATCATCTCGCCCTGTATCATCGGTGTGGTATTTTTCAGGATTATAGGCATATCTTCCTCCGAATAATCGAATTTTTTGTTCATAAGCGCCCTGTGTGTGAAATTTCGCTTGGTCAGCCGCGAAATTACAACGCCGTAGCGTATGCTCCGCGCCTCAACTATCAGTGGCTCCGCGCCGTCGAACCCGCAGACCCAGCCGACATGCAGCATCCTGCCGTCCTTGCCCTCGCGGAACAGCGCTTCGCCGATGCGGTAGGGGCGATCCGTTTCGTCGATGAGTGCCTTATCCTCGCACCAATAGCGCCAGTTAGCCTCCACGTTGTAATCGGTAGGCTCGTTCTTTTTGTAGGTCAGATAGGCGTCGAGAAGCCCTTGACAGTCCGTGGCGTAGCCGGTGCGGCTCCACGAGGCGGTTATCGCGTCGTACTGTGCGCGCGTCATCTGCTTATAGTAATGCTGCTCGTAGTAGCGGTCAAGCGTCGCCTGATCCGTTTGAACTCGAACGCTGCCGTAAAGGTATTCCCAAGGCTCAAGCGCGCACTCGCTTCTTTTAAGTGCGAGCTCCGCGCCGCTTATGAGGCTCTCGGGCTTGACATGAACGAGCGCCCATCTTATGAAATCGTTTACGCTATACATACTCATCCCTCCGCTGTCATTGTATGACGGATGGCGGCATTGCGGCACAAGGGCGCAGAAAAACGCTCTTCCGATGTTTTGTCGGAAGAGCGTTTTGATCGTATTTTGCACTAAAGCATGAATATCAGCCTTCTTAGCAGCATGCGCTTCAGGGGCTTATTCTTGAACGCCGAGCGGCGCACGTCCGTGCATCGAGCGATAAGCTCTTTCTGCTTGGCGCTCATGGAGTGGTTGGAGAAGGCGGCCTCTTCGCCGAGCTCCTTCGCCTCGGGTTCGGGCGGGAAGCCAAAGCGCTCAAGCCTTCTTAGGTAGCGGAGCATGCAGAGCACGGCGGCATTCGGGTCGCTCTGCTCGAAGCGATGATTGCGTACCCTGTCGATAACGAAGCCGACGATCAGCCAAAGCGCGATAGCGCCGAGCGCGATCAAAAGCCAAAGCATCGCCCCTCCGCCCTTGCCGCCTCCGATCCCGCCGCTTCCGCCGGGTCCGGGCGTGTTCGTGGGCTTCGGCGTGGCCGTTGCGCGCGGATCGCGCGACGGCTTTTCGATATCGGGAAGCTCGGTCTCGGAAACGTCCGGCGTGGGCGCGTTGGGATCGGGTGTCGGAGTGGGCGCGGGAGTGGGCGTGGGAAGGGGCGAATCGCCGTGCGCGGGAGCATAGCCGCCGCTGCCGAAGCCGGGGGTGCATTCAATGGGAACCCAACCGACGCCCTTGATGTATACCTCTACCCATGCGTGGGACGCATCCTTGGTGATATCCTGCCATTCGTCCGCCTTGGCGATATCCACGCGATAGCCTATTACAAAGCGCGCGGGGATGTTCAGCGCCTGAAGGAACGCGGCGGTCGTTGAGGCATAGTGGACGCAGTAGCCCTTCTTGTTTTCCGAAACGAAGAATTCAACGAGATCCCTGCCCCCCGGAGTGGCGCCCGGAGTGAGGGAGTATTCGCCGATGCCGCGCACCTTCTCGGCAACGGCGAGCGCCGCTTGGTAATAGTCGGTGCGCATCAGATACTTGACGTACTCGGAGAAGGTGGGGGCAATGCCCAGGACCACGGGGAAGCTCTTGTCCATCAGCTTGATTAGATCTTCCTTCTGCTCGCCGCCCGCCATGGTGTAGTTGTTGAGCGCAAAGAGATAGTAATCGCTTTCGGCCTTTTCGCTCTTTATGGGCGTGAAGAGCAGCTCGGGCTTGAACTTCCATGAATAGGAGGTCTCTCCGTAGGCGCGAACGAAGCCTTCCTCGACCTTAACGTAGGAATCGGGCGAGAAGGCGTAGGGCACGATGCGCTCGTTGGTCAGCGCGCCCTGAACGGAGATAGTTTCAACGCTGCCCGACTGGGTGGCGCCGAGCGCGTGGAGCGACTGCCATTCGCCGCTGTATTCGGGCGAAACGGTGAAGCCGTTGTTTCTGTACAGCCCGTAGGAGTGGGTGCGCATTAAAAACGAACCCGAAACCGTGGAGCTTATCGAGAAGGCCTTGGAATCATTCACAAGGCGGTCGTTGATCGAGCCGAGCCCGTATTCCTTTGGATTGCTCGAGAAGATAGAGAGAATGCCGTCCTGAACCCTGCCGAATCGCTCGCCGAGGATGTACTGCCTCTGCTCATACGGTATCGGAACGTACTCCTTCTCGGGCGAGATCGCGCGAAGAGCGAACGCGAGCACCGTAATAAGCAACAGGAAAACGAGACGAACCATTGCATGCTTCTTCGTGGCGCCGCCAACGCCGTTTCCAAGAAGAACGCCGCCCAAGTATATGACGAGGAGCATAACGGCGTGCAGCGCGGGGGAGCAGTCCGTATAGACCATGCTCAAAAAGACCGTCGGAAGAAGAACGAGTATGGCGGGAAGGGGAGAGCTGCTCTTGATGACCGCAAGCGATATGAGCACAGAGTAGACCGCCGCCGCAGCGACCAAAAGCGAGGTGACGCAGCCGACTGCCCGAAGCTCCGGGATCGCCGGATCCTTCGGAACGGGAAGGAACGGGAAGATAGAGGAGGGAGGCTTCATTATCGCGTAATAGATTATCTTCAGGCCGCTCTTGATCGAAGAGCGATCCAAGATAACGTAGACCGTCGCCGCAAAAAGGAAGATAAGTATCGGGACGAGCGGTTTTTTAACGAAATGGAGGATGGCGGAAAGCAGGAACGAAAACAGAACGGAGGTATAGACGAGCGTGACTATCTCGAGCTTGACGCCGTATGAACTCGGAACTGCAAGCACGGCCGCCAAAACGCCGCAGCTTATGAGCAGCGCGTCAACGAGCATTCTCCAATAGGGTCGGTTCTTTACTTTGCTCATGCGCTCACCCCCTTTGAAGGACGGATGCGGTAGATGAGCGTGTCGCCGATAAGAGTCTCGCCGAGCGCGTACTTGGCTCTGAGGGGCTCGGAGAGCTTTTGCTTTATGAATTCGTTGAACTCGTCGTTGGAGGTGATATTGCGCTTATCCACGCCGAAAACGAGCTGATAGGGGATCTCCTTTTCGATAAGCTCCTCGCTCAGATACCGAAGCTGCTCGATAACGCTTTGCTGGGCGGGGTAGTCCGCGGGGATATCGACCGAGAGCACGATCCGCTTTCTGATTATCTCCTGCGGCTCTCGAACGATCAGCTCATCCATCTTGCCCGAGAGCTTCCAGTGGATAAGGTTCAGAGGATCGCCGCCGCGATACTGCCTGAGCTCGTGCTCCTCGGAAAAGCCGAGAGGCTTGGGCTTGAAATAGAGCGAGGAGGGATCGTCGAGCTCAGGCTCGGGATTCGGGCGCTCGATATCGGGCAGAACCGTGAATTCCGCCGAGCCGCTTCTTTTAACGGGTATGGCAAATAGCCCAAGATAGTCGTATATCCGGGCTTTTTTTATGCTGTAGCGGATAGTGCCGAGGCGCGTTGTGTCGGGATGAAAGCTCTTGGTGAGCTTTTTCGTTCCGCCCGCTTTGATGATCTGCGGCGCGCCCGCGGTGCCGGTGAAGAGGTTCTTTTCCTCAACAGTCACCTGCCAGAGCTCGGGCGGAAGAAAGGATCTGCATTCAAGCTCGAGAAGAACGCCGCCCTCCATGTTTCTGTGAACGTCCAAACCGCCCACGAGCGCCGCACGGGAGGTGAGGGCAGCGGGCAGGCTGACGAGCAGCGAGAGCACGGGAAGGCATAAGAAAAATATCAGTATGTAATGAGTTGCATACTGTCCGTAAGCGAAATGATAGAGCGCGGCAAGCGCAAGCAGCGCTATGTAGATTATTCGCCGAACCGCCATTATTTTACAGAGGGAGCGGGGGTTCTTGCAAGGATCTCATCGAGCACGGACTGCTGCGTTTTGCCGGAGGACTTTGCCTCGGGCGTGAGCACCAATCTATGCGTAACGGTGTAGGGGTAGATGAGCTCCACGTCGTCGGGAACGACGTAATCGCGGTTCTGCACCCATGCCGCCGCCTTCGCCATTGCGATAACAGCCAACGAAGCGCGGGGGCTTGCGCCGTGCAGCAGGGATTCATGGGCGCGGGAGGTGTTTGAAAGCCTGATGGTATAGTCGAGGATCTTTTTATCGGTGTAGACCCTGTCGACGTCGCGCCTCATATCGGCAAGCTCGAGCCTGTCGGCAACGCAGTTCACCGTTTCAAGCGGGTTTCCGAGCTGCTTGCGCGTCAAAAGGTCGAGCTCGTGGTTGGGCTCGGGGTAGCCGAGCGAAAGCTTGACCATGAAGCGGTCGAGCTGGGATTCGGGAAGAAGCTGGGTGCCGCTCGAGCCGACGGGGTTCTGAGTTGCGATAACGATGAAGGGATCGGGCACGGCATGGGTCTCGCCGTCAACGGTAACGCTTCCTTCCTCCATCGCCTCAAGAAGCGCGCTCTGGGTGCGGCTCGTTGCGCGGTTCAATTCGTCCGCAAGGAAGAGGTTGCAGAGGATCGCGCCGGGCTTATAGACCATCTTGCCGGACTGCTTGTCGAAAAGGGAGAAGCCCACGATATCGGACGGCAGAACGTCCGGCGTGAACTGCACGCGCTGATAGTCGAGACCGAGCGCCTTGCTGAACGCGAGCGCCATGGTGGTCTTACCGACGCCCGGGATATCCTCGATGAGGATATGACCGCGCGCAAGTATCGAGATAAGCGCCATGGTAAGCACTTCATCCTTGCCAACGACCGCTTTTTTGAGTTCCTTGAGTATGGATACAGGGTCTGTCATTTGTTCCCTCCGAACTATAGGTATGCAGAATGAGCATACCATAAATCGTGCGCATTGTAAAGATGCGAAATGTGTACATTTTATAAACTCGAATGACGCAAAGGCGTATCCGAAAGCAGCTTTTCGGCCAGCTCATCTGCAAGCTTTTTAGAGCGGATATACCTTTCGTCATCGCGGTTATCGAATCTGTTGCCGAGCATGATCCATTCGCAGTATTCATAGAAGAGGAAGAGATCGAGCGTGCGGCGGTATTCATCATAGCCGACGCCGCGCTTTTTCAAAAGATTATCGTAATAATAATCGATGGCGAAGGCGCGGTCGGCGTCCTTCATATAGAAGAAGGCATCCCCATCCTCCGTCGAATGCGCGATGAGTCGCGCAAGCGAGGAGGGGTAGGGGAGCATGCCGCCGTATTCCCAATCAAACAGCACCGCCCGCTCGCCGACGAGCAGATTGAAGGGCAGAAGGTCGTCGTGGCAGAGCGTGCGCGGCGTGGATTTATAAACGCGAACGAATTCCGCATACGCGCGCTCGAGCAGCTCCGAGTCAAGATATTGCCCCCTGCGCCCGATGCCCTCGAGCGAGTATTCGAGCGTTACGGCGGAATCGTAGAGCTCCTCGCAAAGCCAGAACTCATCCTGCATTGCTATGATAGCGTCGAGCGCCTTTATCAGCCTGCCGCGCTCACAGCGGTTCAGCGTTTCGCCGGGGCAGTATTCCAAAAGAAGATAGTCGCTGCCCTCGTAATTGACCGAGCCGAAAAACTCGGGTGCATAAGCCTTTTTGGGCGTCAGAAAACGGCGGTACACCTCGAGCTCGAAGGCCTTTGCGCGCTTCAAAACGAATTCGCCCTCCGCGCTCTTTATATGCCAAACGGCGTATTCGGTACCGTCCTCGTCGGCGGTGAAGGCGCGAATATACTCTTTTGAATCGACGCTTAAATCAAAGAGCACGAGTATCTCGACGAGCTTGCCAAAAGTCGGCCTGTTTTCGTTCATAACAGCATACTCCTTTACAGATTTTTGAGTATCATGGCTGAAATCTAACAAAAACGCGGATGCGTTCAGTGCGAGCGATCCGCGTTTTGTCGTTCTGTTGTGTTACCTTTCCATTTTAGGCATCATTCCTTGAATTCAAGGTCGATCCTTTCCCACGGGAAATCGCAGTCCTCCCTGCCGAAGTGGCCGTAGGCGGCGGTCTTGGCGTAGATGGGGCGGCGAAGGCCGAGGTGGCGTATAAGCGCGGCGGGGCGGAAGTCAAAGCTTCTTGAAAGAAGCGCTTCAAGCTCGCTGTCGGGCATCGTGCCGGTGCCAAAGGTGTCCACCCTGAGGGAAACGGGCTTTGCAACGCCGATCGCGTACGCAAGCTGAATCTCGCAACGCTTGGCATAGCCCTGAGCCACGATGTTCTTTGCGGCATAGCGCGCGGCATATGCGGCGGAACGATCCACCTTCGTGGGATCCTTGCCCGAGAAGCTGCCGCCGCCGTGACGGCCGTAGCCGCCGTAGGTGTCGACTATTATCTTTCTTCCGGTGAGACCCGAGTCGCCCTGCGGGCCGCCGATAACGAATCTGCCCGTGGGGTTCACGAAAATCTTGGTATTTTCATCCATGAGCTCCGCGGGGATGACGGCCTTGATGACCTTCTCGGTGATCTCGGCGCGAAGCAGCTCCATATCCACCTCTGGGTCGTGCTGAGTGGAGATAACGACCGTATCCACGCGCACGGGGCGGTTTTCTTCGTCATATTCCACCGTGACCTGGCTCTTGCCGTCGGGGCGGAGATTTGAAACGATGCCGCTCTTTCTGACCTCGGTGAGGCGCCTTGTGAGCTTATGCGCAAGGCTTATCGGCATCGGCATCAACTCGGGCGTTTCGTCGCATGCAAAGCCAAACATCATGCCCTGATCGCCCGCGCCGATGTCGAGCGCGTCGCCCGTTTCACCGCGCTTCGCCTCAAGGCTCTTGTCAACGCCCATCGCGATATCGGGAGACTGGCTGTTGAGTGCGCTGATGACAGACAGCGCATTGCCGTCGAAGCCGTATTCGGGCTTGTCATAGCCGATGTCGAGCACGACGTCGCGAACGAGCCTCGGAATGTCGATGTAGCAGTCCGTCGTTACCTCGCCCATGACCATCACCATGCCGGTGGTGGCGCAGCATTCGCAGGCAACGCGGGAGCTCGGGTCGTTCTTGAGCATTTCGTCAAGAACCGTGTCCGCGATCTTGTCGCAGACCTTGTCGGGATGTCCCTCCGTAACGGATTCGGAGGTAAAGAGTCTTTTCTGTTTTTCCATTTGTTTATACCGATTTCTTTCGATTGAATTTTCATTATTAAAACGCGGTTGCGATTGAATGAATGGCTTTAAAGCTCCGAGTCCGCGTCGCCCTCGTTTTTAACGATGCCGTGCCCGTGGCGGAACAGAAGGCGGTTGTCGAGCGCCCACTGCCTGTCGGAGAAGCCGCCGATCTGAACGCTTCCGAGAACGTCGAACATCTCGTAGAGCTTCGCGTCGAGCGTATCCACCGTGGAAACGATCTCGGCCTCCGGGAACATGGGGGGCTTGGGCGAGCCGAACTCAGGAACGCCGTGATGGGAGAGCAGGATATGCGCGAGCAGCATGGCCTTTTCGTTTGGTATGCCAAGCTCCATCGCCGCAAGCTCGATCATATTAACGCCCATCGTGATATGCCCGAGAAGCTGACCCTCTGCAGAATACGCGGTCGCAAGCCCGAGAGGGCCGACGTCCAGCTCGGTGGTCTTGGCTATGTCGTGCAGGATAACGCCGGCGTAAACAAGGTCGCTTGAAAGCTCGGGGTAGATGGCGGAGTAGACCTCGACCATCTTCTTTGCAACCTCGAGCATCGTGTGGGTATGGAACACGAGGCCGCCCTTGTGCGCATGGTGCAGGCGCAGCGCGGCGGGGTATTTCGCGATCCGATCCTTGTTTGCGGCAAGCAGATAGCGCGTGAGCGTTGCGATATCGGGGTCGCCGAATGTGCCCGCGAAATCGTAGATCGCCTTAAAAAGAAGCTCGCCGTCAACGGGCGGCTCGGCAACGATCGAAGTGATATCCACTTCGTCACTGTCGTTCATCTTGCGGATGCGGTCTATCTTGAGCTGCTCCTGATCGCGGTAGAGGTTGACGGTTCCGCGGATCTTGACTATCTCGCCCGCGGAATAGGTGCCGTGAACGGCGCTCTGATAATCCCAGAGCTTTGCGTTTATCTCGCCCTCGGCGTCCGCAATAGTGAAATCAAGATACTCCGCGCCCTTTACGTTCAGCTTGAGCTGAACGGATTTAACTATGCAGAAGCCCTCCACCTGACCTGTGGCGCTGTTTATAACGTTTGAAAGAAGCTTCATCCTTCCCATAATTCACCTCAAAAACATATCACGGGTTTTTCTCGCCGCAGCAGGGCGAAAAGCATTATTTTTCGTCGTATCTCGAGCAGGACAGCACGAGCGTATTGTCGCCGTCGAGCTTGAAAACGAAGTCGAGCTCAACGCGGGCGTCGTTCTCACCGATGGCATGAACCTTGACGAGGTAATTGCCGCTCTCATTCTGCTCCGCAGAAACGATCTCGCAGCTCTTTACGACGGAAGGGTTTGTCTTAACGAAGTATTTTTCGTTGTGGTAATAAAAATTCTGGTCGGTGGAGTTCCTCTGAGTGTGGAGGATGCTCGAGATGCCGAAATACATCTTTAGGCGCTCGGCGGCCTCGCTGCCGGGGATGCTCGCATAGCCTTCCACATCGGGGGTAAGTTCGTCATTATAAAGATAGTAGACGAACTCCTCGATCTCCTTGATGCTCAGCGCGTATTCGCTGCTGTAGATCTTGCCGCTCTCGATGAAGGCTTCGCTTATGGCGAGGATATTCGCCCTCTGCGCTTCGCTCAGCGCGGAGCTTTCATCGGGCTTGTTCTTTTCCTCATCATTCCTGCATGCGGAAAGAAGAAACAGGGAAAACAGCGCCGAAACGCAAAGAAGAAGGGCGGCGATGCGCCTAAGGGTCTTTCTCATAGATAAAGGTTCGCTTTCGTTTATACTGTTTCGGAGCGGAACCGCGCAGTACACGCGCGGAGCCGATGCCGCTATCATAATATTTTATCATAGCGCATGGGCTAAAGCAATACCAAAACCCCTGCGTTTTAGGATTTTATTGCACGTTTTTATGACGGTATTCGCGCCCGCATCCGCTTTTGGTTATTTGAAGGCTCAAGCGGACAAAGTCGGCGAAACGGGGGCGGGAGCTTATGGAAAAGATTTGTGTTGCTTGTGTCATTTTTTTGAAGCCGGAATTATTCTTCGTATTTAATCCTTCGCGCCCGAGGTATTGCGGTGCTGCGGCGTGCAAAAACTGTTGAAAACGCCTTGGCGGAATGGTATAATCATCATGGGACAGGATGCGGGCGATTTTTGAGCGCACCGCAGCCCGAATCAGAATTCAAAGACAACGAACAAAGCTTCGTTTGATCGGAAAGGAGCAGCAATGGCCGAAATGCAGAGGACCGTTGAAAAACGGATTAAAAGCGCGATGCCGCTTTGGATAACCGCGGCGCTCGTAGTTGTTTGCGGGCTTGTTTTCCCGCTCTACCGTATATGGGGCATACTTGTTTCCGCCGCAGTCTGCCTTATCGGATACCTTATCGCAACGCGCATCTTCAAGGATAAGGTGGAATATGTCGAGATCGCGCCCGAATACAAGACGGGTGTTCCCGAACTCGATAAATCGCTCGCCGAGGCGGACGCACATATCGTTGCGCTTCGCAAGCTCAATGAGCGCATCCCCGATGAAAACGTGACCGCCGCTATCGACAGAATGGTCAAGGCGGGCGACGGCATCCTTGCGGAGCTCTCGAAGAACCCCACCAAGGCGCGCAGCATGAGAAGGTTCCTTACCTATTATCTGCCCACTTCGGTCAAGCTCATGGAGGGCTACGCCATGCAGCAGGACGCGGGCTATCAGGGCGAGAACCTTAAGGAGATCAAGGAGCGCATAGAGAAAAACGCCGAGACCATCGCAAGGAGCTTTGAAACGAGTCTCGATTCGCTCTACGCGGGCGAAGCCATTGACATCAGCTCCGATATCGCCGTGCTCGATTCGATGGTGAACAACAAGACCATCAACAACCAATAATTTAAGAAATAATAAAACATGAAAGGATAACCCAAAATGGAAGAGAAGACCACCAACATCCCCGTTCTGACCCTCGATCCCACCCCCGTTGAGGAGGAGCAGGCGCAGCCAGCCGAACCCGCTAAGTCGGTTGAGGAGCTTATCGTTGCAAACTCACAGCTTTCGCCCGAGGAGATCGCGGCCGTCGATAATTTCGCAAAGCAGATCGACATCACCAACGCTTCCCAGATAATGCTGTACGGCTCCGCGAGCCAGCAGAAGCTCACCCAGTTCTCCGAAAGCGCCCTCGATGCCGTGCGCACCAAGGATCTCGGCGAGACCGGCGTTATGATCACCGAGCTGATCGGCGAGCTCAAGGGCTTCAGCTCCGAGGATGACAAAAAAGGCATTCTCGGCATCTTCAAGAAGAAGGCCGCTCAGATCGAGGCGTTAAAGCTTCGCTACGACAAGGCGGAGGTAAACGTTGAGCGCATAGCAGCCAAGCTCGACGAGCACCAGGTAGTGCTCCTCAAGGATATCGCAATGCTCGACGATATGTATCAGCGCAACCTTGACTATTTCAAGGAGCTTTCGATGTATATCCTCGCGGGCAAGAAAAAGCTTGAGACCGAGCGCGCCACCACGCTTCCCGAGCTTCTCAAGAAGGCCGAGGAGACCAAGCTTCCCGAGGACGCGCAGAAGGCGCGCGATTTCGCGGATATGTGCACCCGCTTCGAGAAGAAGATATACGACCTTGAGCTGACCCGCAATATCAGCCTCCAGATGGCGCCCCAGATTCGCCTCATCCAAAATAACGACACCATGATGGCGGAGAAGATTCAGACCTCCATCGTGAACACCATCCCCCTCTGGAAGAGCCAGATGGTGCTCTCCCTCGGACTTGCCCACGCTCAGGAGGCCATTGCGGCACAGCATGCCGTTACCGATATGACAAACGAACTGCTTAAAAAGAACGCCGAGGCGCTCCACACTGCCACCGTCGCCGCCGCCAAGGAGAGCGAGAGGGGCATCGTGGATATCGAGACCCTGACCGAAACCAACCAGAAGCTCATCACCACGATGGACGAGGTGCTCCAAATCCAGCAGGAGGGTCACACCAAGCGCCTTGCCGCCGAAGCCGAGCTTTCGCGCATCGAGGACGAGCTCAAGAGGAAGCTCGTCGAGGTATCGGGAATCCGTCCCCGGCAGTGAACCGATACGGCGCATAAACCGTTATACTGACGAAGGAAATTAAACCGATCGAGCGTCAATGCCCGAAAACGGGCATGGACGAAAATAAAACCCGGAAGGAAAATCTCTATCGAAACGGAGGGTAAAGGAATGAAGAAGTTGTCCGAATCAAGAACGCCGGCACTCACCGTGCTCATCATCGTCGCTCTTATTGCTGTGCCGCTTTTCGGCGGTATCGGACTCAAGACCGCGGAGCGTTCCGCGGCAAAGGCGTTTTCTTCGGTGGCGTGCAAGCCCGATCAGCACGGCAACGATCTTTTTTCCGATACCGATCGACTGATCGTTGCGGCAAGGTCGCTGCTTTCGGAGGGAAAAGCGCTCTCTAAGGATTCGGGAAGCGAGTTTGAAAACAGGGCGAGCGCGCTTGAAACCGCGATCGACGTCTGCTCGAAGCAGAAGAACGCGATCGAGCGCTACACCTCCTATGAAACGCTGTATCTTGCGGCGAAGCAGTTCTACAACGGCGTGAAGGGCAATGCCTCGAGCGAGATCGAGTCGTTCATGACCGAGGTGGAATCGCAGGCAAAGCGCATCGACCGCTCGTACCGCACCGAATACACGGAGTATCTGAACAAATGCTCCGAGCTGACCGCCTCATGGCCTGCGAGTTCCATTGCGAAGCTTTGGAATATCGGGGGGTGAAAAAATGAAGTCATACCTCAGGCTCACCGCGCTCATTGTGGCAATAGTTCTTGCGCTTGGGCTTGCGGCACGGCCGACAGCGGCGGTAGTTTCGCCAAACGGCAGCTACACCGCCGATGAAGCGGGCGTTTTGAGCGAAAAAACCAAGGACTATATAACCGAAAGAAACGACAATCTTGAGGAAAACTGCAGTGGCGCGCAGATCTGCGTTGTCGTGCTCGATTCGATCGGCAGCGAGCGCATCGAAAACTATGCCGCGTCCTTGTTTGAAAAATGGCAGATCGGCCGCAGCGGCGAGGACAACGGCGTTTTGCTCCTAATGGTCGTCGGCAATAAGGACTATTATATCCTCCCGGGAAGCGGTCTTGCCTCCGCGTTCCCAACCAAGACCATCTCGGATATCATAAGAAACAATCTCGAGCCCTTCTTCAACGACGGCGATTACGACGGCGCGGCGAAGGAGGCGTTCCGCAAGCTCAACGTGGTTGTCTGCCGCTTC
>JAFZJT010000127.1 GCA_017553815.1 Clostridia bacterium | reverse complement strand
TCATGCGTCATGCAAGGATCACCACAACGCAAAGATATATCCATCCTGACCGTTCCGATGCGCTTGCCGGCGTAAACGCTCTTAACACCCATATAAGCATCGTGCCGGACGACGGCGGCGATGTAGGCACCGATGTAGGTCACGGCGAAAACGCTTTGTAGGCACCAATGTAAGCCATACAATTCAATTCATTTCAATTTATTCAAACTTTTTGCTCCGCAAGCCTTTTCGCGTGGGGAGTTTTAAAAGCAACAAAAAAGCCCGAAAGCGTTGAACTTTCGGGCTTTTTGGCGGAGAAGGAGGGATTTGAACCCTCGCGCCCCTTCGCAGAGCCTACTCCCTTAGCAGGGGAGCCCCTTACAGCCACTTGGGTACTTCTCCATATTTTGGCGGAGAGAGAGGGATTCGAACCCCCGGTGCCTTGCGGCATCACCGGTTTTCAAGACCGGCTCCATAAACCACTCGGACATCTCTCCCTATCTATGCAACGGGAGTATTATATCAAGGAGCGCGGCACTTGTCAAGCTGAAATAGAGAAAATTTTGTATACAATGATGTGCGTTTGATCCCAAAAGCAGGCTGCGGTATTCGCCGCGATGCATTGAAGGAGTACGGCGCGATGCGCGCTTGAGTATCCGCCATCGTATCGGAAGCTCGCCGCCGCATCTCGATCTTGCGCCGATTTGGCATGCGTGCCAAGCCACGTCCCGTTCAAACTCACTTTGGATTTGGAAAAAAGCAAGCATCAGCCGCGCTTTTTGCCCTTGCTTTCAAGGATATCCCCCGCCGCTGTCTCCAAAAGCGCCTTCAAGAAGCACTTATCCTCGAGTTTATCCACAAGCAACATTTTCTTCGCTCCCGGATAGGGCTCAACGAGCGGGACTTCCTTGAGCATTTCAAGCGCCGACGGAACGGGCTTGAGGAGGAAGCTGTCGTCATAGATGCCGCCGACGAGCGCGCCTTGAACGTAGATGAGGTACTCCCCCATCATCGCGCGCGTGCCGACTCCGTCGACCTCGGAAAGCTGTTCCAGTATGAAGCTCAAATATTCCTTGCTTGACGCCATTTTTCGCTCCTTTTCGATTCGTTTTAACGGCGCTTACGCGGTGCGCCGTCACGGCTCCGGTGCGAATTCGCCGAGTATGGGTCTATATTTATTATAAAACGCCGCGAACTCGCCGCCACCTATCGCATCGCGCATTTTCGCTGTCAAATCGTTATAAAAATAAAGGTTGTGTAGCACGCAGAGCCGCATCCCGAGGCGCTCATCCGCCTTTAATAGATGCCTTACGTACGCCCTGCCGTAGTGCCTGCACGCGGGACAGCCGCAGTTTTCGTCGATGGGGCGCATATCCTCGCTGTATTTTTCCGCGAGAAGGCGCATCTTGCCGTTCCAAGTGAACACGTTGCCGTGCTGGGCGTTGCGAAGCGGAAGCACGCAGTCGAAGAAGTCCACGCCGCGGTACACGCCCTCGAGGATGTTCAGCGGGGTGCCGACGCCCATCAGATAGCGCGGCTTATCCTTTGGCATTTCGGGCACGACCGCGTCCAGTATCCCATACATCTCTTCTGCGGTCTCGCCGACCGAAAGCCCGCCTATCGCAAAGCCGGGCAGGTCCAGCTCGCGTATCTGCCTCATGTGGCGAACGCGCAGGTCGGGAAAGATGCCGCCCTGATTTATGCCGAATAGCATTTGATTTTTATTTATCGTATCGTCAAGCGAATTAAGACGCTCAAGCTCCGCCCTGCACCTATGAAGCCACCGCGTCGTGCGCTCGATGGACCTTTCGACGTATGCGTACGGCGCGGGGTTTTCGATGCACTCGTCGAACGCCATTGCGATGGTCGAGCCGAGGTTGGATTGGATGCGCATCGATTCCTCCGGGCCGATGAAGACCGTTTTTCCGTCGATATACGAGCAAAAGCGCACGCCCTGTTCGGTTATCTTCCTTCGGTGCGCGAGCGAAAACACCTGAAAGCCGCCGCTGTCGGTCAGGATGGGTCCTTCCCAATCCATGAAGCGATGCAGACCGCCGAGCCTTTTGATGAGCTCGTCGCCCGGCCGAAGATGCAGATGATAGGTGTTTGAAAGCTCGACCTGACAGCCTATCTCGCGAAGATCCACGGTGCCCGCGCCGCCGCGTATAGCCGCCGCCGTGCCCACGTTCATAAACACGGGCGTTTCGATAACGCCGTGCACGGTGGTGAGCCGTCCGCGCCTCGCGCTTCCCTCGGTTTTTAAGAGTTGAAATGGATTCAAGAGCTTCTCCGTTTTATCATCGGTTCGGTTCAGCGCTTCAAGCCTCCATAAGAAGCGCGCGCAGTTCGGCAATGTCCTTGGCGAGCATATCCGCGCCCGCGCTCTCAAGCTCCTCAAGCGAGCCGTAGCCGAAGAGCACGCCGACGGAGGGCAAAGAGAATTCCTTAGCGGCGAGCACGTCGTATTCCCTATCCCCGACCATGATTGCGTTTTCGGGGCTGATATCGGGACGGCTCGAAAGGATATGCTCAATCACCTGTCGCTTTTCGGGGCGCGTTTCCTCAAGGGTGTTTCCCGCAACGAAGTCGAAATACTTTAGGATATCGAAATGCGCGAGTATCTTCTCCGCGAATTCCTCGGGCTTGCTCGTTGCGAGGATGACCCTTCCCCCTCCCTCCTTGATATTCTCAAGAAGCTCGGCTCTGCCCGGGTATATCTCGTTTTCATAGAGCCCGCCCGCCGAGAAGCGTTCGCGGTAGTATACGACCGCCTGCTTCGCCTGCTCGTCCGAAAAGCCGAAATAGGTTTTGAATGAGTACACGAGCGGAGGACCGATGAACTTATTCAGCTCGCTCCTGTTCGCGACCCTTATCCCGAACCTTTCAAGCGCATACTCAACGGAGCCCGTTATGCCCGGCGCGGGGTCGGTCAGGGTGCCGTCCAAATCGAAAAGGCAGTATTTATACTTTGATACCATATTTTAAGACCTCGCTAATCACTAACCACTATTCACTATTCCCGATCCGCTGTTCGCAAAATCACGGCAGTACCGAATCCGGCTCCGCAAGCGTTTCGGGGCTTCGAGCCTCGAGCTTGCTGAAGTAATAAGTCAAAACGTCCTCGATAGCGCCAGCCGTGCTCGAGCCCGAATAGCCGTTCGGGATGCAGACGCAGACCGCGATATCGGGCTCGTCGTTCGGCGCGAAGGCCACGAACCAGCCCGTGTTCTGAACGTCCACGGTAACGTTTCCGACCTGCGCGGAGCCGGTTTTGCCGCTGATCCTCGCAAGATAGCCCTTTTCCTTGAATTCCTCGCCGAACGCTTCGCCCGCCGTGCCGCCGTCCTCGGGCGAAACGACCTCTGCCATGCCCTTTTTGATTGCCTCCCAGTATTCTTCGGGCGCTTCGATCCGATCGAAGACCGTGGGCTCAACCGAAAGCAGCGTTTCGCCGCTTGATGATACCGCGCTCTTGATTATATGCGCGTCGTAGACCGTGCCGCCGTTGGCGATCGCCGAAGCGTAGCGCGCCGCCGCTATCGGGGTAACGAGCATGATGCTCTGACCGATGCCGGTTCTTATGGTCAGCGTCGGCTTCCACTGTATCTCGTTGAGAAGCGACGTTATCTCGCTGACCCAGTTCTGCGAGCGGGATATGCCGTCCGGTATGCCGAGCTCCTCGCTGAGTATCCTGCGAACGTCCGCACCCTTGCCCGCGAGCGAGCCGTCCTGAAGCTGCATGAGCCTTTCGGCGCAGCGCGAATACGCCTCGTCGCTCGACTCAACGCCCCTCGACTCCTGATAGCCGCGAAGCCTCGTCACGAGCGCGCGGTGGATGAGCACGGGCAGGCTCGTATCCTGCTTGTCGTAGCTCCTCGTGCTGTCGTAGAGCGCGCTCTGACCGCCGATGATGCCCACCGCTTCGCCCGTCAGCTCAACGCCCGTCTTATCGGCAAGGCCGAGCCTTTTGGCCCATTTCGCCAGAGAAATGATGCCTATGCGGCTTGCAACCTCGCAAAAATAGTAGTTGCACGAATTTTTTAGCGCCTCAACAACAGTCTGCGCCGCGTGGCGCTCGGGGTAGGAGGTCCAGCATTTGACGGGGTTCTGATTTATGACCTCGCCGGTGTCGGGATCCTTGACGTAGTAGGGCGATTCATCGTCGATGCGCTCGTCTATGCCCACCGCGCCCTCAAGAAGCCCCGCTATGCCCGTACACATTTTGAAGATGGAGCCGGGGGCGAGCTTCATCGATATGGCCTTGTTTCTGGTCGGCGTGGTCTTGCTCGCTTCCTCGCTCGTGTAGAGGTATTCGGCCTGCTCCTTGGTCAGTCCCTTTACGAACCAGTTCGGGTCGAACGAAGGGTATGACGCCATAGCGAGCACGTCGCCCGAGTTTGCGTCCATAACGACTATCGCGCCGGTCTTTGCAAGCTCAAGGCTGTCGTATTCCGCGTACTTATCGTCGTATTTCCCGTCGTGATCGGGGTCGATCCGATCGAGCTGTTTTTCATGGATGCGCTTTATGACCTCCTTGAGCGCGGCCTCGGCTGCCATCTGCATCGGAAGGTCTATGGTCAAGGTAACGTCGCCGCCGTCCGTCGCGGGCTCAACGGAGATTACTTCGACGACAGATTTATTCGCGTTCGTTTTTATAACGGTGCTGCCCTGCTTATCGCTCGTGCAGCCCGTGAGATAGCTCTCCATCGTTGCCTCAACGCCCGAAACGCCTATGCGGTCGTCATAGCCGTAGCCGAGAGCGAGATATTCCTCTGCATTCTCCTCGGTCATCCTCTGGCAGTAGCCCAGAATATGCGCCGCTGTGGAGCCGTAGGGATAAACGCGCCGTGTGCTGATTCGCGTTTCGATACCCGCAAGCTGCTCCATCTCGAGCTTTGCAACGATATCCTCGGATACGTCCGCGGCGATGACGACCGGCTCATAGCTCTTGTAGTCGTTCAAAAGCACATCCTGACGCACGGAGATTATCTTCACCGCCTCGGAAAACGGCATTTCCTCCGGTATGAACCAAGCCTTTCTGAGCTTTAAATAGGCGTCCTCGGCGCTTATCCAAGTGCTCATATCGTCCGCATCCCGCATCGCAAAGCCGCAGGCATTGCAAAAATTCTTATAGCGCGCTTTGATGGTTCGCTCGTTTTGGCTGCCGAAGTCGTAGTAGTATTCTCCGTTTTCATTCATCCTTATATAGGAGGTGTCGATGGTCTTCATGCCGCCGTCGTTTATTATGCCGATCGCCTTTATCAGCGACTCGGTGTATACCGCGCTGTCGTAATCCGAACGGTTGTTGCCGTCGCGCATGAAGCAAACATTGAAGCAGGTCTCATCGTATGCGAGCACGAGGCCGTTTCTATCGAGGATCGCGCCGCGCCTGCCCTTGGTCTTGATCGTGTTGAGCGATTCGTTTTTGGCAACGCTGTAATACTCATCGCCGCGAACGACGGTGAGATCGTAGAGCGCTTTTATCAGAAGCGCCGCCATAATAACGAGTACGAGCGCGTATACGATAAGCCTGAATATCGGTTTTTTCTGCGTGGTATCGGTCATTTTTTCCGTTTTTCAGTTTCCTTTGCATCCGCTTGCGCTCTACTCATCTGAGATAATCTATATCCAGCCTGAATGAGGAACGAAGCAGTTTATTCTTAAATAAAAGATGTATCAGCGCGCAGAGTGCGCCGGTGAGAAGCGAAGCGGGCAGTATATGCAGCGCGAAGAGCGCGAAATAGCCCGAGACCCTTCCTCCCGAAAAAAGAAGCGCGGCGAGCAGGAAAAGCTCCTTCAAAAACGCCGCGGCCGCCGCGGTCACCGCCGGGATGACGATATTATCGGCGTAGAAGCGACCGTAGAACACCGACCCCGCGAGCGCGGAAACAAAGAGCGGTATCGCGCTCATGCCGATGAAGCGGTTGAAGGCGATATCGATAAGAAGCCCGAGTATCGCGGCTATCGGCACGGCGGGCAGAAGCCCGGTCAGCACGCTCAGCGAAACGAGAAGCGCGATCAGCGCGTCGGGCGCTATCCGCGAAAGCCCGAGCCCCGGAAAGAGCAGGTAATCGAGCAGCACGGCGGCAAGGACGCAGAGTGCGAGCAAGATTTTACGCATCAGCCGTTCCCGCCCCCTCCCGTTACTATCAGAAGCTCCTCAATGTGCGCAAAATCCACCGACGGTGCGATGTATGCGTCTATCGAGCTGTTTTCGCCCGTCATGACCTCGGTTACGGTTCCAAGTCGGATGCCCTTTGGATACACTCCGCCGATGCCGCTTGTTATAAGCACGTCGCCGGGAACAAGGTCGCGCCTGTCCGCCGGAAGATAATGAAGCTCCATTCGGTTTTCGTTTCCCGAGGGATTTAAAACTCCGTGCGCGATGCAGGTATCCCTCGTTCGCTCCACAATCACGGGCACGGCAACGGTCGAATCAACGACCGCCGTGACCTTGCACCAGTTGGAGCCGACCTCGGTGACGATGCCAACCAGCCCCTCGGCGCAGACGACGGGCATATTGATATCCACGCCGCTTGATGAACCCGCGCCGAGCGTAAACATGCGGAAATACACCCCCGAAGGGCGGCCAATGACTCGGGCGGTGACGCCGTTTTCGATCCCCGCGGACTCGGCAAAGCCGAGCAACTCGCGAAGGCGCTCGTTTTCCTTTCTGAGCTCCTCCATCTCCACGAGGCTGCGGTTTTTGAGCGCAAGCTCGCTTTTGAGCTTGGCGTTCTCCGCGTCCGCGTCTGTCGTGTTGAAAATGTTTCTGAAAAAGCCGCCGACGGCGTTTGAAACCGAGGTCGCCGCGCTCTGCACGGGGGCGAGCACGGAGCCGAGCGTATTTTCAAAAAAGTTCGCGCGCGAAGCGCCCGCGCCGATGAGCACCAGCACGAGCAGCAGCGCCGCGGCAGCTATGGTTATTATGATGGGTTTTTTATTTGGAGCACTTCTTCTCATGCCGCTTCTTTCCTGCACCGAAAAGCAAACGCGCTTCCGTATGCATACATTTCCACATTTACATTATACCGCCGAATGCGCTCTGTTTCAATAGCGCATTCCGCCTTTTTTCATTAATACTATTCGCTCCTTCGCCGCGTTTTTCGGCTCCCCCGGCCTCTTTTGACAGCCTTAGAAAACACCGGTCGAGCGCGAATTTGCTTTATTTTTGACAAATGTGCAAAAACCCCTTGCGATTTTCCGAAAATTTGGTACAATATGAATATATTGATTTTACCGCAGAGTTTCATGCGGCACTGTTTTAGGGAGGTAATTATATGCCGGGAAAGAAGATAGTTGCAATGCTGCTTGCGGGCGGTCAGGGCAGCCGCTTGGGCGAGCTTACAAAGAGCATGGCCAAGCCCGCCGTTCCCTTCGGAGGGAAGTACCGCATAATCGATTTTCCGCTTTCAAACTGCGTCAACTCGGGTATCGACACCGTTGGCGTTTTGACCCAATATGAGCCGCTTGCACTGAACGCCTATCTCGGAAGCGGACAGGCCTGGGATCTTGACAGGATGAACGGCGGCGTTTTCGTGCTCCCGCCCTACGTCAGCCAGCAGAGCGGCGAATGGTATTCCGGCACGGCGAACGCCATCTATCAGAACCTTCCGTTCATCGAGCAGTACGATCCCGAGTACGTTCTGATCCTTTCTGGCGACCATATCTACAAGATGGATTATTCCAAGATGCTCGATGCGCATATCGAAAAGAACGCGGACGCGACCATCGCCGTGCTCGACGTTCCGATCGAGGAGGCGCACCGTTTCGGCATCATGAACACCGACGATTCGGGCAGGATAATCGAATTTGAAGAAAAACCCAAGGAGCCCAAGAGCACCAAGGCTTCTATGGGCATATACATTTTCAGCAGGGATATCCTCACAAGATACCTTGTGGACGACACGCGCAATGAAAAGAGCGAACATGACTTCGGCAAGAACGTCATCCCTGCGATGATAAACGGCGGGCAAAGGGTGTTTGCCTGGGAATTCTCGGGCTATTGGCGCGATGTGGGTACCATCGGCAGCCTCTGGGAGGCGAATATGGATCTGCTCGGCGTTATCCCCCGCTTCGATCTTTACGACACGGAATGGCGCATCTATTCAAGAAGCCCCGTCATGCCCCCGCACTACATGGGCGAGGATTCCGAGGTGGACGACAGCCTTATAACCGAGGGTTGCGTAGTTCACGGAAGCGTTAAACGAAGCGTGCTGTTCGCGGGCGTTCGCATCGAGCCCGACGCGGTGATCGAGGATTCGGTCGTTATGCCGCATACCGTCATTGAATCCGGCGCTGTGGTCAAAAAGGCGATCATCGGTGAAAACGTCAATATCGGCGCGCTTGCGCTCGTGGGCTGCGAAAAGCTCCCCGAGGACGAGCCATACGACAACAAGCTCACAGGCGATATAACGCTCGTTGCAAACTCGATGCGAATTAACGAAAACGAGCGCGTTCCGGCTGGCAAGGTCATCAGTTTCGATCCCGAGAACCGCGGAAAGTAACGGAAGGAGGCGAAGAATTATGTCCAGCAATGCATTCGGTCTTATCTACACGGGTGAAGCGAACGCCCAGCTTCGCGAGCTCACCTTCTCGCGCTCCGTGGCGGCTGTGCCGTTCGGCGGCAGATACCGCGCCATCGACTTCGTGCTTTCAAACATCGTGAATTCGGGCATTTCAAGCGTGGGTCTTATCGCGCAAAGAAACTATCATTCGCTTATGGATCATCTCGGAAGCGGCAAGGAATGGGATCTGCACAGAAAGCGCGACGGCCTTTTCATCCTTCCCCCGTTCGTAACCAAGGACAACACGGGCGTTTATAGGGGCACGGTGGACGCGATCCGCTCCGTGCTCGGCTACGTTCGCCGCAATTCGCAGCGCTACGTCGTTTTGACCGGAAGCCACACGATCTACAACACCGATTTCAACGCGATGATACGCCGGCATATCGAAATCGGCGCGGATATCACCATAATGTACAACGATGAGAGCGAAAGCGGCTTTGACCGCAGCGAGCAGTACGACGATCTGCGACTCAAGGTGGAGGATGACGGCCGCGTTACGGAGCTGACCTTCAACCCGCTGAACCCGAGCACGCCGTTCACGGGCTGCGACGCATACGTTATGGACAAGACGCTGCTTGAATACCTCGTTGAGGATGCGGCGGCGCACGGCGAATTCGACTTCATGCAGGGCGTTCTTATCAAGAATCAGCAGAAATTCAAGTTCTACGGTTGGAAGTACGACGGCTACGTTGCGCGCCTCAATTCCGTCATGCAGTTCTATCGGCACAATATGAACCTTCTGAAGCCCGAGGTCGCGTTCGACCTTTTCAACCCCGATCATCCTATCTACACCAAGGTCAAGGACGAGGTGCCCGCGAGATATATCGGCGGCGGCAGCGCGAAGAATTCGATCGTTGCGGACGGCTGCATCAGCGAGGGCGAGGTCGAAAACTCGATCATCTTCCGCGGCGTTCAGATCGGCAAGGGCTCGAAGATCAAAAACAGCATCATAATGCAGTCCTCTATAATCAATCAAGGCTGCGACCTTGATTACATGGTGCTTGACAAGGGCTGCCAGGTGCTCGGCGGCAGAAGGCTCGCTGGATACGACAGCTATCCGATGATCCTGCGAAAGGGCGTAGTTGTCTGATACTTAAGCGAATTATGATAACCTGTTTTGATTTTAAAGCCTATTTCGCGGCGGTGGTCAAAAAGGACGCCGCCGCTTTGCGCACCTTTTTCCGCGAGGACGCCGTGATAAACTGGCACAACACGCGGGAGAGGTTCGATTCCCGCGGCTTTATCCGCGCAAACTGCGATTACCCCGGCGAGTGGCGCGGCGAGATAGAGCGCGAATACAGAATCGGAAATACCGTTATCGCCGCTGCAAGGGTCTGGTCGGCTGATGACCCTTCCCTATCCTTTCATTGCTGTTCGTTTATACATCTCAAGGATGAGAGGATAATTCAAATCAACGAATACTGGGGCGATGACGGCGAGCCGCCGGAGTGGAGAAAGGATTGTTCGGAAAAAACGTCCGAATAAATGACCGGATATGGATAAGAATACCATCAAAGCATTGTTTGATACCTTGGCGAATGATATGGACGGGCTCTCCGACGAGCAGCTCGACGCCGATATAGCCGACCTCGTGGAGGAGCTTAAATGCGATTGCGAGTTCTTCGTTGACCAAACTTCCGAGGTTATAAAGCTGCTTGAGCGCGAGGAGCTTCCCGCCCGCGAAAGGCTGGCCTCGGTCTGCGAATATCTGCGCCCCGATTATGAATGTTTGGAGGCGGAGCTTGCCGCCGCCGAGCCCGTCAAAAACGAATTGATCGCGCTCGTTGACGCATTTTTTACAGAGCGCGGCTATTCTTTATGCGACACGGGCAAGTATCAAAAGCGCGAAAAGAATACTATTATTGGGCTGATGTTCGACCTTTCCCCGTGTTTTTCGGATGGAACTGTCTGTTTCAGCACCGCTCTCAGCTGCCGCAGAGCCAAGGTGCGCCGCGGCAGGATACGCACGTCAAGCGCCGTGTACAACGGCAAGCGTTTCAAAAGCAGAACCGTTTATCAGCCCGAGGAACGCTTCGATATCTTTGGGGATCACGGCATAATTCTCGATTCGCCGCTCGCGGAGGGCGATTTGAAACAGCGAAGCATTGTTGTTCCGACTCTTATCTTGGACGGCACGGCGGAGAGCATTTCCTATGACCTCTGTGCTCCCGACGTTATGAGCTGCGCATACGTTTCGGACGCAAAGCCTGCATTCGAGGTGCTGTTTCCGTATCTTGACGGCGCATGCTCCATGCTCGAGCGGAAAAAGCCGAACGATGAATTCATCAAATCATATAGATACCGCAGTGGGAAAAATCACGATAAACAGGCATTGCTGTTTCCGTTCTTCGGAGGGATCTTTTTTGGGATTATTATGGGATTGGCTGCCTTTATCGTTGACAAACTCACGGGCGAGTCTTCCCTTACGGCATTCTTCTTTGTGAAGATGGGCTTATTCGCCGGAGCGGGATTTGCGCTCTTAACGGGCTTGGTTCTGCTTTTCGAGCGGCGCAGGCTGTATTTTTGAAACGCAAGCTTATACCAAAAACTATATTCCTTTAATTCCTACCAAATCACTTGTATTTATGCTTCGGCTCTGCTATACTTAACCTGCCGAACCGAAGGGGCGAGGTATTGAGTAAGAACCTTTTCCCGACGGCAGGCCGATAAATAAAACTGTTTTCCGACGTAAAGATTTCCCGATGCGGGATTTCTGATTGAAGGGGCTGACGAATATCGCTTTATTATAAAGCGGCTTTTGCTTATATTCCGCGCTTCTTCATGGGGAGCGCGGTTTTGATTTTGAAATAGATATTTTGGAGGAAAAGTTATGGAAACCAATAAAAGAGTCGCCCAGCTGGGCATAGTTGTTGAAAACCCCGATTCCGTTGAGAGGCTCAACGCGATATTGCACCAATACGGCGAATACGTCATCGGGCGCATGGGTATCCCCTACCATAAACGCGGCATCAACATAATCTCGGTCGTGCTCGACGCGCCGACCGATATCGTTTCCACGCTCTCCGGCAAGATCGGCATGCTGGACGGCGTTTCCACCTCCGCCGTATATTCAAAGATAAGATGAATCAAACTGAACTTAAAACCAAGGCGTTTGAGCTTGCCGAAAAGCTCATCTGCGGCGAAAAGCTCTCAAAGAACGAGTTTGCCGCGCTTATCCGCGCCGAAAGGGAGCTGCCTTCCGAATCGGCCGCCGCGCTTCGCGAAAAGCTTGCGAAAAGGGCGCTTGAGCTCAAGCAGCTTCACTACGGCAACGCCGTGTATGTGCGCGGGCTTATCGAGATATCAAACTATTGCAAAAACAACTGCCTTTACTGCGGCATAAGGCGCGGGAATCCGACCGCAGAAAGGTACAGGCTCACCAAGGACGAGATTCTCGCCTGCTGCGAGCAGGGCTATGCGCTCGGCTTCCGCACGTTCGTTTTGCAGGGCGGCGAGGACGCCTATTTCACGCCCGAGAAGATAGTCGATATCGTGCGCGAGATAAAGCAAAGCTATCCCGATTGCGCGGTGACGCTCTCGCTCGGAGAGCACCCGAAGGAGGTCTATGCGCTTTGGCGCGAGGCGGGCGCGGACAGGTATCTTTTGCGCCATGAAACCGCGAACGCGGAGCATTACGCGAAGCTCCACCCCGCGGAGATGAAGCTTGAAACGCGCATGGAATGCCTCAAGAATCTTCGCGAGCTCGGCTATCAGGTGGGCTGCGGCATGATGATAGGCTCGCCCTATCAAACCTACGAAGCACTCGCGGATGATCTTGTGTTTATACGCGATTTTCGCCCGCAGATGGTCGGCATGGGTCCGTTCATACCCGCGCACGATACGCCGTTTGCAAACGAAAAGGCGGGCACTTTCGAGCAAACGCTGTTTTTCCTGAGCATCGTTCGCATACTGCTGCCCGAGGTGCTGCTGCCTTCCACCACCGCGCTCGGCACGATCCATCCGCGCGGGCGCGAGATGGGCATCCTTGCCGGAGGCAACGTATGTATGCCCAACCTCTCCCCCGTTGCCGTTCGGAGCAAATACGCGCTTTACGACAACAAGATATGCACGGGAGACGAGGCGGCGCAGTGCAAAAACTGCCTTGCCGGACGTATGCGCTCCATCGGGCATGAGGTCGTTACCGCAAGGGGCGACAGCAAGCTTACCGAATAAAAAGCATTACATCAAACTCAAATAAAGCTAAGGGGCAAGGCTTTCCCTCACCCCGAAGAAAGGAAAAGATATGTACGATCCCAAATCCCACGATGCAACCGAGTTCATCAACCATGAGGAGATACTCGATACCCTCGCCTATGCCGACGCGAACAAGAACAATGCCGAGCTTATCGACGCCATCCTTGAAAAGGCAGAGCTTAGAAAGGGCCTTTCCCACCGCGAGGCGAGCGTGCTGCTGGCCTGCGAGCTGCCCGACAGGACCGAAATAATGTATAAGCTTGCCGAGCAGATAAAGAAGGATTTTTACGGCAGCCGCATAGTTATGTTTGCGCCGCTGTACCTCTCCAACTACTGCGTGAACGGCTGCATTTACTGCCCGTATCATTATCAAAACAAGCATATCGCAAGAAAAAAGCTCTCGCAGGAGGACATCGTGCGCGAAGTGACCGCGCTTCAGGATATGGGGCATAAGCGCCTTGCGCTCGAAGCGGGCGAGGATCCCGTGAATAATCCAATAGAATACATTTTGGAGTCTATAAAAACCATCTACTCCATAAAGCATAAGAACGGCGCTATCCGCCGCGTGAACGTCAATATCGCCGCAACGACGGTTGAAAACTACCGCAAGCTGCGCGACGCCGGCATCGGCACATACATTCTCTTCCAAGAGACCTATCATAAGGAAAGCTATGAAAAGCTGCATCCGACCGGCCCAAAGCACAACTACAACTACCACACCGAGGCGATGGACAGGGCGATGCAGGGCGGCATAGACGACGTTGGGCTCGGCGTGCTGTTCGGTCTTGAGCTTTACCGCTACGAATTCGCGGGGCTGCTCATGCACGCGGAGCATCTTGAGGCGACCTACGGCGTTGGACCGCACACGATAAGCGTTCCACGCATCAAGCGCGCGGACGACATCGATCCCGACGTTTTCGACAACGGCATCGACGACGACACCTTTGCCAAAATCACCGCCTGCATCCGCATCTCCGTGCCGTACACGGGCATGATAATCTCCACGCGCGAAAGCAAGTCCGTGCGCGAAAGGCTGCTGCATCTCGGCGTTTCCCAGATAAGCGGCGCATCGAGAACGAGCGTTGGCGGCTATGCCGAGGAGGAGCCGGAGGACGAAAAGAGCGAGCAGTTCGACGTCAGCGACAACCGCACGCTTGATGATGTCGTGCGCTGGCTGATGGAGCAGGGCTATATTCCCTCTTTCTGCACCGCCTGCTACCGCGAGGGGCGCACGGGCGACAGGTTCATGAGCCTATGTAAGAGCGGGCAGATACAGAACTGCTGCCAGCCGAACGCACTTATGACCTTGAAGGAATATCTGATGGACTACGCTTCGCCGAAAACCCGCGAGGTCGGCGACAAGCTGATAGAAAAAGAGATGAAGAACGTGGCGAGCGACAAGGTGCGCGGTATAGCCGCCGAAAGGCTCGTTAAAATCGAGAACGGCGAAAGGGATTTCCGTTTCTGAGAAGGAGTAAATATGGCCGATTTAAATAAAACCCCATCCGCAAACCGCCTGCATATAGGCTTTTTCGGCTCGCGCAACAGCGGAAAATCCACGCTTGTGAACCTGCTTGCGGGGCAAGATGTGACCATCGTTTCGCCCGTCAAGGGCACCACGACCGACCCCGTGAGTAAGCCCATGGAACTCCCCTCGCTCGGCCCCTGCGTACTCATCGACACGGCGGGCTATGACGACGAGGGCGAGCTTGGGCTGCTTCGCGTGGAAAAAACCGATAAGGCGGCGGAAAAAGCGGATATCGCCGTGCTGCTGTTTTCGGATTCGGACACCGACGAGGATATAAAGAGATTTCGCGCGTTCAAGGCGAAAAAAACGCCCGTTCTGCCGCTTCTCGGCAGGACGGACGGCGACGCCGAGGCGCTTAAAGCGCGAGTGAAGGCCGAGATCGGCGCGGAGCTTATCGGCATCGATCCCTTCGACAAGGCTTCGCGCGAAAAGCTTATCAAGGAGCTTATCGCGCTTCTGCCCGAGGGCTTCGAGCTGCCCTCGATCACGGGCGCGCTCGTTCATGCGGGCGATACCGTGCTGCTGGTTATGCCGCAGGACGCGTCCGCGCCAAAGGGCAGGCTTATTTTGCCGCAGGTGCAGACGATACGCGACCTGTTGGACAACCGCTGCACCGTGATAGGCTGCACGCCCGAGGGCATGGAGAATGCGCTTTCGGCTTTAAAGGAGCCGCCGTCGCTTATCATAACCGATTCGCAGGCGTTCGGCGAGGTGTATGAAAAAAAGCCCGAAAAGAGCCTCCTGACATCGTTTTCGGTGCTGTTCGCGGCGCTCAAGGGCGATATGGACTACTATATGGAGGGCGCGAAGATCATACCGCAGCTTACGGAGAATTCGCGTGTGCTGATCGCCGAATGCTGCTCCCACGCCCCGCAGAATGAGGACATCGGCAGGGTGAAGATACCGAAGCTGTTAAAAAAGCTTGTGGGCGAAGGAATAAAGATAGATATCCTCGGCGGCACGGACTTTCCCGATGACTTAACGCCATACGCGCTTATCATCCAGTGCGGCGCGTGTATGTTCAACCGCAAATACGTGCTTTCGCGCATAGACCGCGCGAAGGAGCAGCGCGTTCCGATGACGAATTACGGGATATTCCTTGCCTATGCAAACGGGATACTTGATAAGATAAGTCTGTGAGAGCAAAATCCCATGAAAAAACCATTGTTTTCTAAGTATATTTTCGGATAACTGTTGACTTTGGCCGCGCATGGGTTTATCATACTATCAGGTTGGTAATGCTGATAAAAACGGCTTTCCGCCGCGCCGGCAAACGGCAGAAAAATCATTATATTTCACTTGGAGGATTTTCAAATGAACGCCTACATCGAAAGAGTCATCGAGAAGGTTCGCGCACGCGACGCGCATGAGCCCGAATTCATCCAGACCGTTGAAGAGGTTCTTCGTTCCCTCGAGCCGATGGTTGAAAAGCATCCTGAATACGAAGAGAACGGCCTTCTCGAGCGTCTTGTTGAGCCCGAGCGCGTTATCGAGTTCCGCGTACCCTGGGTGGATCGCGACGGTAAGGTTCAGGTCAACCGCGGTTTCCGCGTACAGTTCAACAGCGCTATCGGCCCCTACAAGGGAGGCCTGCGCTTCGCATCCCATGTAAATCTCTCCGTTATGAAGTTCCTCGGCTTCGAGCAGACCTTCAAAAACAGCCTCACTTCCCTGCCCATGGGCGGCGGCAAGGGCGGCTCCGATTTCGATCCCAACGGCAAGACCGATGCTGAGATCATGCGCTTCTGCCAGAGCTTCATGACCGAGCTCCAGCGCCACATCGGACCGAACGTTGACGTTCCCGCAGGCGACATCGGCGTTGGCGGCCGTGAGATCGGCTTCCTCTTCGGTCAGTACAAGAAGATCCGCGGCGCTTATGAGAACGGCGTTCTCACCGGCAAGGGTCTCAGCTTCGGCGGCTCCCTGATCCGTCCCGAGGCGACCGGTTTCGGCGCTGTTTACTATCTCTGCGAGGTTCTCGAGCATGAGAAGGACAGCATCAAGGGCAAGACCATCGCTATCTCCGGTTTCGGCAACGTATCTTGGGGCGTTTGCACCAAGGCTATGGAGCTTGGCGCAAAGGTCGTTACCCTCGCTGGCCCCGACGGCTATATCTACGATCCCGACGGCGTTTGCACTCAGGAGAAGCTCGACTACATGCTCGAGATGCGCAACTCCGGCCGCAACAAGGTTCAGGATTATGCCGATAAGTTCGGCGTTGAGTTCATCCCCGGCAAGAAGCCCTGGGGTCAGAAGGCCGATATCTGCATGCCCTGCGCATTCCAGAACGAGATCCGCATGGAAGAGGCCGAGCAGATCATCGCAAACGGCACCAAGTACTACATCGAGGTTGCGAACATGCCCACCACCAACGAGGCGCTGTTCCACATGATGGCTCAGCCCGGCATGATCGTGGCTCCCTCCAAGGCAGTCAATGCGGGCGGCGTTGCGGTTTCCGGTCTCGAAATGAGCCAGAACTCCGAGCGTCTTGCCTGGACCGCTGAGGAAGTGGACGGCAAGCTCGTTAACATCATGAAGAACATCCACAAGGCTTCCGTTGAAGCGGCTGAAGAGGCGGGCCTCGGCTACAACCTCGTTGCCGGCGCAAACCTCGCGGGCTTCAAGAAGGTTGCCGACGCTATGATGGCTCAGGGCATCGTCTAATCCCTCTAAGCGTTTAACCAAATAAAGCGTCATACCCGAGCTTCCGTAAGAGTGCTCGGGTATTTTTATGCGCGCAGCGAAACGAAGCCGAGCACAAAGCATCCGCCGAGTGACCTCGGCGGATTAAAACAAACTGTATTTGATTGGCTTTATTCGCGCATAAGCGATTTTTTACTGCGCATCGTCCTGATCGGATGTCAGGAAGTCCTCAAAGCTCTTAACAAAGTGCTTGATATTCTCGATATTCGCGCGGTAATAGGTTCTTCCGCCGTCGAAATAGCTCTCGGTGAAGCCGCCCATGCCGAGCTTGCGCATGTGGTAGGAAACGGTGGGCGCGGAGATGGAGAACTGCTCTGCAAGCTCGAGACCGTACATCGGCTTTTTGCAGATCGAATGCAGTATCTCAAGCCTCGTTTCATCGGAAAGCATTTTGAACATGGTGGAAAGCTTCTGATTCTCACGACCCGAGAAAACGATGTCCACAAGCTCAAGAACGTTCACGCCGAAGAATGCGTCCACATTGTCGTTCACATCGTCCTTGAGGCTAGCCTTGTTCGGAGTGAGCACACAAAGGTGCATGCGCTCTGCAACGCCCTCCTTCATTTCAAAGCCGTACTTCTGCTTCACAACGCCGCGCAGACCGCCGAGTGCGTCGATCGCCTCCTCGTTCTTTTTGATATCGTCGGCATAGATCGACTCGTTTTCGATAATCACGTCCACAGCGGGCTTGAGTATTGCGCCCAAGCGGGAAACATATTCATCAAAATTGACATAGAGCTCGATGAGCCTCGTGCGCACGCCCTGATCCATATTCAGGCTGCGCATCATTTCGATGATCTGGCCGCAGTTGCTCTCATCCACCTTCGGGATGCTTCTCACGTCGGAAAAGATCTTGAGATCGCGCAGATAGTCGAGGAAGAGCACGTCCCTCAAATGCTGCGGAAGCGCATGAAGATTCTTTATCGCGGTCGCAAGATCGGTCGAAAACTCTCCCCTTCCCGAGCAATAGCTGAAGAGCAGCCAAGCAGGAGTGTAGAGATGATCCCCGTTTCCGTCGGCCGTCTGATCGAGCAAAAACAGGAAGTCATAGTCCGTATCGATGGTCTTGATCGCCGCATTGAGCTTTTTTTCAAGCTCGACCGCAGGTCTGAGCACACGCTCGAGCTTCTTTTCAAGGGCAGGATGATTCTTGTTTAAGGTTCTTATCAGATCGCCGTTGGTCATGCTCTTGTTGACCTTGGACGTAAGGAAGATAATAGCATCATCCACGGGCGCGTAGTACTTAAACATTCAGTGTTACCTCCGTTTGCAGCGGTCGATTTTCGTATCGATATCGATCGGATTCGGCACTAAACCGATTTATACTGCAACTATTAGGACTATAACATTTTTTGCCGACTCGGTCAATACAGTTTTTTGTTAATATACTAAAAGTAAAAACTAATATCTAATATTCTTTAGTTAATAAATAATAATATGTGACGGAAGCGTCCCCATCGGGAACGCTTCCGTCTATAAACCTGAAACCCTTATCAACTGAATGATGATAGTTTATCGGCTGTCCGAAAGCGGTCTGCCGAGCACCTCGCTCCAGATAAGACCCTGCACTATGGCGGGCTTATCCGCAAGCGCCTTGGAGAGCCTCTCGGCTCCGCTCGGCTCGCTCTTTACGGGAGCGCTCGCCGTTTCCGCCTTTTCGGGAGCGGGTTCCACGACCGACGGGATATCCGCGGCCTTGACCCGTCTTTCGTTCCAGTCCTTTTTATACAGCTCGGAAGCGCCTCGCCCTTCCTTATCGGAAACGCCCTGCTTGCCAAGCCTGCCCTCCGCGCTCGAAGCGGGAGCGGGACGGCGAACGGTGCCTTCATGGTATCCGTCGTGGATGCTGCCGCCTCCGCAGTCCTCAGTTTCATGCGGATAGATCGGTTTTTCGGCGTTGGAACCGCTCCTATTCGCATTGGAAGAAGCCTGCTGCCTCTGCTGCTGCAGCTTTCTGAGCTGCTCCAGCCTTGCGCGCTGCTCGCTCGTTGACGTGCCCGTGTACGCGCCCGTTCTTTGCGCGGCGCCGCCTGCGCTCGAAGAGAACCCGCCGCTTCGGTTTCCGCTATTTTGCTGATTCTTCTTTGCAGCATTGGTTACTGCGGAAATGATGGACGCTATCACAAAGAAGATTATAATGCCTTCCAAATGCGGCACCCCCTTTCATGCGGTAGTTTCGGCGCGGAGCTTATTTATTGCCTGCGTCGCCGCCGGTGGTCTTGCCGATGGACTCGCGCATCTCGGTGTCCGCCATCATGTTCTTCATCTTATAGTAGTCCATGATGCCGAGATTGCCGTTTCTGAACGCCTCCGCCATTGCGAGCGGAACCTGAGCCTCAGCTTCGATAACGCGGGCGCGCATACCCTGAACCTCGGCCTTGTTCTCCTGCTCCTGCGCAACAGCCATTGCTCGGCGCTCCTCCGCCTTCGCCTGAGCGATGCGCTTATCTGCCTCGGCCTGGTCGATCTGCAGCTTTGCGCCGACGTTCACGCCAACGTCAACATCCGCGATATCGATGGAGAGGATCTCAAACGCGGTGCCGCTGTCGAGACCCTTGCCAAGCACGGTCTGGGAGATTGAGTCGGGATTCTCAAGAACATCCTTATGGCTCCGGGAAGAACCGATGGTGGTAACGATGCCCTCGCCTACACGGGCGATGATGGTCTCCTCGCCCGCGCCGCCGACGAGACGGTCTACGTTTACGCGAACGGTGACCTTTGCCTTAGCGCGAAGCTCGATACCGTCCTTCGCGATAGCCGCGATAACGGGGGTCTCGATGACCTTGGGGCTGACGCTCATCTGAACGGCGGTGAGCACGTCGCGACCCGCGAGGTCGATGGCGCTGGAGCTTTCAAAATCGAGGGGGATGCCCGCGCGCTGCGCCGCGATAAGGGCGTTTACAACGCGGTCGAGATTACCGCCCGCCATGTAGTGCGCTTCCATCTTGTTGACGTTGAGGTCGAGACCCGCCTTGGTGGCCTTGATGAGAGGCTCGAGGATCTTATGCGGGTTGACCTTGCGGATGCGCATACCGATGAGCTGGAACAGACCCACCTTGACGCCCGAAGCCTTAGCCTTGATCGCGAGGCCGACGGGTACGAAGGTGAAGAAGAAGATAAGGAAGATGATTGCGGCAATGATGATGCCAACGATTACGATCGGATCCATAGTTTTTCCTTTCCGAAAAATCTCTAATTATTTTGATTTCTTTTGAACTCCGCCTGAGTGCTTCGCTGCTCAGCGGAAGATCATAACGATAAGATACATGAAGGCGATGAACGCCGGAACGCCGATAAGAATGAATATCCAGTCCCTGATGCGCCGCCTTTTGAGCTCCTGTTCATCGAGGCTTTCGTCATAGGCATTATCCGCCGCCTCGAGAACGCCGCTCGTGTCGTAGTAGCCGCTTTTGATAAAGCGTTCGCGCTTTTTTTCGCCCGAATTATTATCCGTCATTTGCCGTTTTTCTTAACAACGCTGATGCGGATGCCCTGGATGGCCGCGACCTTGACCTGCTCGCCCTTTTCGATGAACTCGCCCTCCGCGAGCACGTCGAGGCGCTTGCCGTCGATCAACGCGATGCCGGAAGGACGCAGAGCGGTAAGCGTCGTACCTTCCTTGCCGAGGATCTCCTTTGCGTCGAGCGCGGAGATATCGGTCGAGCCGGAGGTTATGCTGTCGGTAAGAACAAGCTTTGAATTCTTTCGCCCTTTTCCGAAAACGACCTTAAACACGATTATCGCCGCTATACACAGAAGAAGAACAACTATCGCAAGCGAAAACATCGCCGCGCCGAAGCTGTTGGAGCTTACGACCAAACCCGCGATGACCGCCGCAGTTCCCGAAAGACCAGCTATGCCGAAGCCCGGGATCACCATTTCAACAACGATCAACGCGATGCCGACAAGCAGAAGGATCACTCCGCCGATATTCAGGCTCTGCAGCCATTCAGTAAAAAAGCCCGCACTGCTTGAGACCGAAGCTGCTGCGAAATTCAGAAGAATCATAAAGTTTTCACCTCATTGTTTTCGGGCAATTGCCCATTTTGTTATATTATACATTGATAGCTCTGCTTATTCAATGGATTTTCAGGTACGGGAAAATGGCATTATTATGACATTGCGAACATAGTCTTTGGCATGAAGCATTCCGTTCAACAAAAACTTGTACGGGCATTGGCCCTGATGCTGATAGCGGCGTCGGCTTTGGCGCATCTTATCCCAAATAAGGATGGCAGTACCAAGCCGAAAAGCTTTCCTTTTATAAATTTGATACCGAATATCACAAAGGGGCTTGAGCTGATCGGCACGGATGCGCCGCCCGCCTCAAGCGGGGAAGCGCGCATAGGCGTTTTTGACAGTGAAGAGGTTCTGCCGATGACGCTTCGTGATTATCTTGTTGGCGTTACGGCGGCGGAGATGCCCGCCGGCTACGGCATCGAGGCGCTCAAAGCGCAGGCGGTCGCGGCACGCACGTTCACCGTTAAGCACATCACGGGCGAGCTGCGCTGCAGGAGCGGACACACGGTCTGCACCGACCACCGCTGCTGTCAGGCATATATTAGCGTTGAGCGAATGAGGCAGAACTGGGGCGATAGATTCGATGAGAGATATGCCAAGATCTGCGAAGCGGTTGACAGCACCGAGGGCATCGTTATGATGAGCGGCGGGGAGCTCGTTACCGCGCTGTATCATTCGTCCTCGGGCGGCAGAACCGAAAACTGCGAGGCGGTATTCGCCGTTGCTCTGCCCTATCTCGTTTCGGTCGAGAGCGCGGGCGAGGAGGATTCGCCCGAATACAGCAGCACGGTCAGCTTCTCAAAGGAGGAGTTTATCGAAAGAATAAACTCAGCCTTCCCCGATGCTGGCATAGCCGAACCTTCAAGCGACGTGGATATCTGGCAACGCACGGACAGCGGCCGCGTTTCGCTGATAAGGCTCGGCGGCACGGTCGTGAGCGGGCAGCAGCTTCGCAATGCGCTCTCGCTGAAAAGCACGAATATCGAGTTCGATATCGACGGCGACACGGTCGAGATATCCTGCCTTGGCTTTGGGCACGGCGTGGGCATGAGCCAATGCGGCGCAAACGCGATGGCGAAGGAGGGCGCGGATTATGAAGCGATACTCAAGCACTATTACACGGGCGTTGAGCTTGCACGCTACACCGTTGAGGTCGAGCTTTGGCGAATACTCTGCGGCGAAAGCGATTGAAGCTTGAGCACCCGACCTCGCCCGCACGCCCTACGGAGCAGGCTTGAGCACATAGAGATAATAAACGAATTCCCTGCCCTCGAGCGGAAAGGACGCGGTTTCGACCAATTCATAGCCCGATGCATCGAGCATGTGCTCAAGCCGCATCATTCGCGTTACAACGAAATCGACCCTGCGTTCCTCGATCATCCGCCTTTGCTCTTGATCCATCTCGGCAAGAGCGAGATTGAGCTTGCAGAAATATTTGCAGTTTGGAGTTTTATTTGCCACAAAATAGAAGCCGCCGTCCAAAAAGCCGTAGTTTAGAAGGGTCGCTCCCTCCTTTTTCGCCATCGTTTCGGCAAATTTATACTGGGGCATATCCGACTTTTCATATTTTAAAAGATACGTGTTTTTGCTGAGGACAAGTCCAAATCCAAGCAATACCCCCGCCAAAGCGGCGGCGAAAAAGCGGCGATGCATCGACCTTTTAAGTCTCCTAATTAGCCCCGCTTTGAACAAAAGCTTGACGGCGGTCGCTGCGCCGAGCGGAACAAAGCAGTCGAGTATCAGCGCATAATACGAAAATCTGCTCTTGCCGCCGATAAAGGTGGACGCGGCGAGCATGGCAAAGCTAAAAAACAGTATCGTCGCCTCGCTTTTATGCGCTCGAAGCCGCCTCACGAGCGCAAACGCGCCTAATAAAAGAAGGAGCGAGCTGAACCCGTTCACGGCGAGCGAGGTTCCTAAGCCCTCTAAGATATTCCAAAGCGGCGCGATGAAGCCCGCCCCCCCTATCTGCGGGTAGAGCACGGTATTATAGCAAAAGTAAGTTTCAAAAAGCGAGTCCACGGCGCCGTTTGCCGCAAAATATGCCATTATCGGCGCGGTGATAAGGAAAACACCGACGAAAAAGAACAGCATATTTTTCAATAGCGCCGAGAACGCCTTTCGCCTCATCATAATAGCCGCATACGCCGCGCAAAGCCCGATATAGAAGCCGGTTATCGTAAACTTGCTCCAAAGCGCTATCGCTACGAACGCCCCGATGAGCGCGGAGTTCGCATTGCTTACGCCTTTCCAATTCTTCACCGCACGAAGAACCCAAAACAGCGACAGCGTGAGCATAACGAGGCTCAACTCCTCAACGCTGCCCCCATGGGAAAACGAAATCGAGACCGTTACCGAAAAGGCGACGAGAAGCATAAAAACGCCCGTGGCAAGCGCCCCCGCCTTTTTGTAGTACAGCCGCAAAAAGCCGCTTCCGACGTACAAAAACGCCGAGAAGAGCATCCATTCGATGAGGAACACTCCGAAAAAGCTCGTTTTTGAAACGAGCGCAGCGAGCGCGAAAACGAAGTAGACGACGGGACCCTTCTGCTCGCAGATATCCCTGTACGGGACATTGCCATCGAGCATGGCTCTTCCGACCGTGAAAAAACAGTTCTCATCCACCCAATCGTTCATCGGGTACAGAAAGGAGTTCTTTGAGAATAGGCTCAAGAACAGGAAGGCGATCGGTATTGCAAGAGCGAGCCGAAGAAGCCCGCTCCGCGTTTTTGAAGTGGTTTTAAACTCCGACATTCAGATTCGGCCCATGCCCGATAATGCGTCGATCCTTGCGCGTCAATCCTTGCGGTAGAAGGTGTTTCCGCCGATAAACTCCCTTATGACCGAGGTGGGCGGTATCTCGTCCTCGATATCGGCCTCAAGCACGTAGTTCAGATACTTCACTATCGCCCTTGCCGCGCAGTAATGCTCGCTCTGCTGCGGCACCTCGAGCAGCAGCGGGTATATGTATTTCTTCATCACCGAAAGCTCATAGTGCAGGGTGGTGTTGATTATCCTGTCCGCATTCTCCTGATACGGGAAGATCCAGCGCGTTTCGCCTCGGCGGACGCTCGGCCACATGCCAATCGTGTGCTCCATGCTCGCGCCGCGGTTGGCGTGGTCGCGCACGAGGCGGCGAAGCAGGCGCAGGTCTGAGGTGTGGATGCGGTTATGGTCGTCTATATTCATCGTGGGGAGCGCGGAAACGTAGATGCGGAACACGCTTTTGGGGTCTATATCGCCGAGCATAAGTGGGTTGAGACCGTGGATGCCCTCGATGATGAGCGGCTGATCCTTTGAAAGTTTTAGCGGAACGTAGCCCTCGCGCCTCTGAGTTATGAAGCTGAACTGCGGTATCTCCGCTTCGCCGCCCGAGAGCAGTATGCGAAGATCCTTAACGAATCTGTCGGTATCCAGCGCGTTGATATGCTCAAGATCGAGCTCGCCGTTCTCATCGCGCTCCATCTTGTCGCGGTCGATATAGTAATCGTCGAGTGAAAGCATTATCGGATCGAGCCCGTCCGCACGAAGCTGGGTCGCGATGCGGTTTGCCGATGTGGTCTTTCCCGAGGACGACGGACCCGCTATCATTATGGCCTTTGCGCCCTTTTTGATTATTTCATCGGCAATGCGGCTGTAGTTTTTCTCGTGGAGCGCCTCATTTACGCGCACAAGCTCCCTTATCGAGCCGTCCTCCACGCGGCGGTTCAGCTCGTTCACGGTCGAAGCCGTCATCAGCCTGCCCCACTCGTCGGTCTGCGCAAAGACCGCGAGCATGCTCGGGCTTTCCCTGTATTTCGCGGGCTTGGACGGATCCTCCCTCGAGGGCAGGAGCATGACGAGCGCATCGCCGAGCCTATGCAGATCAAACACATTGACGTAGCCCGAGTTCGGCGCAAGCTCGCCGTAGTAGTAATCCATATAATCGCTGTATTCGGGGCAGGAATAGGTGTCGAAATAGTTGAATTTGCGCCATTTGAGCAGCTTGACCTTGTCGGTCTGCCCGTCCCTGTCGAAGAATTCGAGCGCATCCTTGATATCGAGCCTGCGGCGCACAAAGTGATAAGCTCTATCGACTATCGCGCGCATCTCGCTCTTTAAACGCGCAACGTCGTCATCATCAAGCGGCGTTTCGCCGTTGATATGGATATACACGCCCTCGCCGAGCGGATACTGAACAACCGCGCGGTGCTTGGGGAAGAGCTTGCGCATCGCGAGCATTAAAACGAATTCAAGCGTGCTGTCGTACACCCTTTTGCCGAATTCGCTTGAGAATCCGACGAGTCGCACGTCGCATTCATGCTTTGGCGCATAGCCGAGGTTGAATATCTTTCCCCCGATCATCGCCGCAAGCGGCTTCTTTGAAAGCTCGACGCTGTCAAGACCGAGCTCACGGGCGTATTCGATTATCGTTTTGCCCTCAACGAGCTCGCAGTTTATTTTATTAACGGTAATATTCATTTTTAGCTCCTGTTCAATACTAATATTCAGAACCGATGTTTAAATTATATCCGAAATCGCGTGATTTTACAAGTCCTGAAGGCGCAAACGCGCAGCCCGTTCCGATTTTGGCGCTATAAGCAAATATATTGTTTATTGCGCCAAATTGAAGTTCCGAAAACTTGACAAACCGCGCCCGTATTGATATAATGTTTATCCGTCGGCGGCAGGATGTACGGTGTGCGCCTGTAGCTCAGCAGGATAGAGCAACGGCCTTCTAAGCCGTAGGTCCCGGGTTCGAATCCCTGCGGGCGCGCCATTTTCGGCAGTTTTTAATATGGTGGGTGTAGTTCAGTTGGCTAGAGCGCCAGATTGTGGCTCTGGAGGTCGTGGGTTCGAGCCCCACCACTCACCCCATTTTTAAAACTGCAAGCGCCGAAATCGGGAGTCACCGTTGGGGTGTCGCCAAGTGGTCAAGGCACGGGACTTTGACTCCCGCATCGTAGGTTCAAATCCTGCCACCCCAGCCAGATTTGACCCGTTAGCTCAGCCGGTAGAGCACTTGACTTTTAATCAAGGTGTCCGGAGTTCGAATCTCCGACGGGTCACCAGCTCTTCCTTGAGAGCAAATGCGGGCGTGGCGGAATTGGCAGACGCGCCGGATTTAGGTTCCGGTGCCTCAGGGCGTATGAGTTCAAGTCTCTTCGCCCGCACCACTTAGTATCCTGAAAAACGAATATGCGGGAATAGCTCATTTGGTAGAGCGCCGCCTTGCCAAGGCGGAGGTGGCGGGTTCGAGCCCCGTTTCCCGCTCCATTTTGCAAATACCCCTTTACCGGGGTATTTGCAAAATGCAGTTGATCAGGCGGGGATCGAAGCCGCGTTAAAAAATCGCAACGGTCTCCATAATGCGGGTATAGTGT
>JAFZJT010000126.1 GCA_017553815.1 Clostridia bacterium | reverse complement strand
GAACAGAGACGTGATGTCGACGATATTATCATTGAGGACGCCCTCGATCCCGCCGATCATCCCGTAGATCATTCCGATCTCCGGGGCCTTCAGGCATTCGCGTATTACTCCGGCGAGCGACGCGTTTATCGCGCAGGTCGGTCCGCCGGACTGACCTATCAGAACATTGAACATAGCACATCCTTCTTTCGGTTTACTGATTATTCAACTCGCGGCACACTTTCCATTTTATTCAGCCAAGCGCCGAGACTCGTGCCGGTCGAAATCAATCTGAGTTCTATTCAATCCAACTTAAACGATTCCCACGACATCGGTCTGCTCTTTCAATTAATCCTTCCGATCAGGTAGAAGAACGCAACTGCCGGGAGCCGATATAGTTTTGTCTGCTTTCGTTCGGTCAGTCCGAACTCGCTGGGATCTTTCATAATGACATAACCTGGGGTATCCCGCATACCGAACACGACTATCCCGTCGGTGTCCGCTAGACGTGCCAAATCATAACGTGACGGCAATGCCGTCCCGAGATGATTTGGTTCGGGTAAAAAGACTTTAACCTACATGAAGGAACCTTCACTATCATTCAACACAGGCATGATTGCAATATTGGACAAAATGCTCTTTCCCGCTTTTGTATTCGAAAAATCGCCACGCTTCTGAATCATCATTGTTTTGTGCATTGTTGAACACTTCTAATTTGGCGTGATGATTGCCATATGTGAATCCGATTATTAAATCCCCTTTTTGGCAATATTGGAATATAATGGATTCAATTTCAACACTATCAAGATTATTATATTTTACTAATTGGTCAAACTGAGATATGCTTCCTTTCATATAGCAATCGAATTTGTCATAATTATCATATAATGGTTTGAAAAAATCCAAGTTTGTTACAATAATGAATCCATTAATGGAGATTCGAAATGGTGCCACATTATGAAGAATCAAAGGAAAAGCGTTGTTTGAAGTCCGGAAAGTCACTTCCAACATATCACATGTTCTTCCTATAGTTATTTTATTTGTGCATGATATTTTTTCAGCAATTTTTTTAATATATGAATTTGTTTTCATCTGCTTACCCGAGCTACACTGTTTTATAGTAATTTGAAAGATCTCCTCACGTGTATAAAGCATCTGTTCATTTTTTCTTGCCGAAAATCTGAATTGCCTCATCTAAGACTTCTTGATATCCATACCCCATCCCATGAATAGCATCATGTAGTATTCTTCTGTTTTTCGGGGTATCCTGACCAATGCTCTTTAAAGCATCGCGAACTTGCTTATTCTGAACCTCATGATTACCGGTCATATTACCTTTTGGCGTTCCCATTTTATCGCAATTTGCATTATGTACAAGTATTTCACTGTGAGTAATAAAATAGGTGTGATAATCTTGAACCTCAAAATTATAGACAGTTATAGGTGTTTCAAGTATTTCATGCTGTACCTGCTCAACGATAACATACTCGCCGTTGAGAAGCTGAAGTCTATCCCCCGCGCGGAGTCTTATTGCATCAATCCAACCTTTTTGAAGAACCCAAAAAGGATGTGTTGGGGTTGTCGTAATTCTCTCACCGTTTACAGATATATGGATTAGCTCTTTGCTTTCTCGAACGAAGGTATTAATAACTTCCTTTAAGGCTGTTTCTCCACTATCCGGATCATTGGCGTATACCAACAAACCGGTTTCAATTTGTTCGATTGGAAGCGTTCCTTTTTCAGTGACAATCAGAGTTCCGGCAATAAAACATGTCCCCTCGCACGGACTTTGAGTTGCGGAATTGGACGATGAATTAGGATTGTAGTTCGGCTTTGGATTTTGCGCTCTATACATCTGATATCCCTGATATCCACCGTAAAAAGCACTAAATGCAACAAAACCAACTGTTCCCCAAGAGCCCTGATCCATGAATTCTTCTACAGATGACGAATTCATAGCCGCATCCATTGCTGCAATTCCCAAAGCTGTTGACGAAGCTATAAACGCTCCAGCCGCAACAGTGGCGGATGCAGTAGCAGCAGCGGTTCCGCTTGCAACCAATCCAACCGCTGTTGCAGCGGCTGCGAATCCTCCGCAAGTTGCAACCGTGGCAACCGCGCATGCAACTACTATAGTTGCAGCCAGCGCCCAATGCCACCATGCGTGACCGTCCGGATCAACATTCATTATTGGATTGTTCGCACAGTATGCAAATTGATTATAACCCAGAAGACCGCCATTAAGCTGACCGTCTGAATTGATGAACCTTCCAATCGCCGGATCGTAATATCTGCTCTGGAGATAGTACATTTCGAGCTCGGAATCATAGTAATACCCGCGATATCTGAACGGATTATACTGTGCATAGATGTTGTTTCCGGTAGAATTCGTCCATATCGTAGAATAAATATTGCCCCAGGCATCGTATGTATAAACCAGCACTTTAACACCGCTGTCGTTGTAAACGGCAATGACGTCGCCTTGCAGGTTCTTTTCAAACCAGAACGTATAGAACACGTCTTTTGCCATGCTTGAATTGCGGTATTGCATGCCGATCGGAGCGCCTTCCGCATCGTAGATATAAATGCAGAGATTATTGCCCCATTTTTCCGCCTCGATCTGAGATCCGGAGAGGTAGTAGGTATGTTCGACGCCGTTGACGACTTTTTTGGTCCGGATTCCTTCATCGTTGTAGTCAAATGAAAGAGTGGTAGAACCTTTGGTTGCAGAAGCGAGTTGCCTTCCGTTTTTCCACGTAAACGTGTAAGATGATCCGTTATAATACGAAAGCGGATTGCCGATCGCATCATAGGTAATGGAAACACCTCTGTATTTTGTCAGCAGATCGCCCCACGTCGCATCTCCGTAGGTGTAAGCGTTTGTGGTGTATGATCCCGACGGAGTGCTTCCCGCAGCGGTCAGTGAATACGTTTTCTTTGACAGGATATTTCCGGCATTATCATAAGCGTAAACGTACGTTTTGTTCGTGACGCTGTTATCTTCACGGATCAACTGCCCGAGATCGTCATATACATAGCGGTATTCCTGACCGTTACTCAAAGTAATTTTGGTAATGTTGCCGTTATCGTCGTATGTATAAGTGCTCGTTGCTGCCGTGTTGAGATTAACTCTGCTGGTATAAGTTGCAATCTGAGCCGAGGTCTGATCGCTGTAAGAACTGAATGTATAACTGACAGTATTCTTGAAACGGTTACTGCTATTGTTTTTTACGTAAAAATCGTATACCTTGCCGGTAACACGTTTGTAAGTATCATAGTTATATTGGATTTGTCCGTTAGTGACTCCTGTATCTACGGTGTAATAATTCAGACTGCCGTCGGTTTTATAAGCGTGGAAATAGTGAATATCGTGATCGGCAGTGCCGGTAGCATGTGAATAATCAAGTGTATAGAAGAGTGAATCAATTTTGCCTTCATCATTGTAGAATATGGTTGAGGAAAACTCATTTACCATATCCGCAGTGTTGTATTCGATAAAATTTGTCAGTTTTCCTGCAGTGTCATATTTGTAAATAACGCTCTTTACGGTCAGGAGATTATCATACCGGTACAGCTGACCGTAGGCAGTATAGGTGTATTCAAACGCTTTGGTTTCAGAGCCGTTATT
>JAFZJT010000125.1 GCA_017553815.1 Clostridia bacterium | reverse complement strand
GTCCTTAATGTTATTCGATTATCGCTTATCAGAAATCAACGCTCACGATATGCCCCCGGCAGCCGTTCCTCGGAACGTTTGCGCCGTTGGCTTCGTCGGTGTCGATATGCATTGCAAGAGCAAAGCTCGGGCTGACGCGAACCACGACGTCACCGAAGATGATCCTTCTGTCCTCGGTGTTGACCGCAACGCTAACAACGTCCTTATCCTTGAGACCCGCTTCCTCTGCGGCTTCGGGAGTCATGTGGATATGGCGCTTTGCGATGATGAGGCCTTCCTCAAGCTGAACGCTGCCCTCGGGTCCTTCGATCTCGATGGGGGCGGTGCCGGCAAGGTCGCCGCTCTCGCGGATGAAGCCCTCTGCGCGAAGGGCAACGCTGTCGGTCTTACTTACCTCGACCTGCGAAGCCTTGCGAACGGGTCCGAGGATGGAAACGCGCTCTATCTTCCTGTCGCCGTTCTTGATGGTGACCTTTTCCTTGCTCAGGAACTGGCCGGGCTGGGAAAGGGGACGGTCGAATGTGAGCTCATGACCCTTGCCGAAAAGAACCTCGACGTGTTCCTGGGTCAGATGCACGTGGCGTGCGGATACTTCAACGATAAAATCCATTTTAAACCTCCAATTTGCCAATAGGCATTTAGCTTATTCTGTTTTACTACATTTGCGCCGAAAATGCAAGAGCAAACGATGAATATATAACCTTTTGCGCTAAATTCTATCACCGAACGAGCTTTCGCCGGTCACCTTCTCGCCGAGACTGTTCGCCGTGCGCTCGGTCCAAAATGCCGAGTAAGGAACGCCGCTCCTGCGCTTTTTAATGAAAACGGGTAGATTGGCCCAAGCGAGTGAGGGGAGACCTATTATAAGTAGATACAGCGGCCCGAGGATGAGGGATTGTATCGTATGACCGTATTCGTGAACTACCAACTCGCTGTTTGGAACGTCCTTCAGCTTGTACGCACCGCGTTTGGGCTTTTTCTCGGCGCCCGAAACGAACAAAAACATTCCGAGCGAAACGCTTGAAAGCAGCGACCAAACCGTGACTATCGCGCCGTGATAGTAAAAATGCCGCCTGCGGATGTTGAAAAGAAAAACGATAAACCCAATAAGGGTCTGGATAAGACCCCAGGTGCATTGGATTAAGGTGTAGAAAAACAGGCGCATATTCCCTTGAGAGCCGCTCCGTCGCAAGCTTAAACGCGGCGGCAAAAAGTATTCGGGAAGCTTTTCCCGTGCTTAGAATATCATCCGACGTGCGCTATTGTCAATAAGCACTTGAAGCTTTGTCTGATTTCCCGTCCACATGAGATTTCCAATGAATTTATTGTTTTTTCGCTTGGTTGCAATTAAAGCCTTGTTATGATATACTTACAAAGGATGATTCTGTTCAATTCGTCGTTAAGAATCGAAGCCAAAACAGAAGCAAATAACCGCCGCTCGGGCATCCAAGATGAATTTTGTGCTCGGCGGCAGAATGGAGACAGTATGCAAAACGCAATGCTTTCACTCATCGTTCCCGTATACAACGAGGAGGAGGTGCTTGAGACCTCATTTAAGCGCATGGACGAGGTGATGCGCGGCATCGGCTACGACTACGAGATAATCTACGTAAACGATGGCAGTCGCGACAAGTCCATGAAGATACTTCGCAAGATCGCAAAGGACAACCCTCAGGTCAAGGTGCGCTCCTTCAGCCGCAACTTCGGACACCAGCTCGCCGTTACATGCGGTATGGACGCCGCTCAGGGCG